>JBDHWI010000070.1:0-19514 GCA_039810125.1 Thermoflexales bacterium
AACGCCGGCATTCGCCCCGCGATGAACGTGGGCATTAGCGTGAGTCGCGTGGGCGGCGACGCACAGACGCGCGCCATGAAGCAGGTCGCCGGCCGCATGAAGCTGGAACTGGCGCAGTTCCGCGAGTTGCAGGCGTTCGCCACCTTCGGCAGTGACGTGGATAAGACCACGCTGGCCTTGCTGGAGCGCGGCCGGCGCTTGACTGAATTGCTGAAGCAGAAGCAATATGAACCGCGCCCGCTATGGGCGCAGGTGTCGGCAATCTTCGCTGCCACCAACGGCTTGCTGGACAAGATTCCGGTCAACCGTGTGCAGGACTGGGAAGCCGGCTTCCTCAAGTATCTTGAGATGTCGTATCCCGATGTCGTCAACGGCATCATGAATGACAAGCGCATCAGCGATGACAACACCGCCAAACTCAAGATTGCAGTCGAGGCATTCAACAAGACCTTCAGCTAAATGATTCTGAGTTCTTAGTGCTGGGTTGGCACACTTATCACTCAGCACTTAGCGCTCGGAACTCGGAACTTCTGCATGGCAACAGCACGAGAGATCAAGCGACGCATCAAGAGCGTTAAGAACGTGCGTCAGATCACCAAGGCGCTCGAGAGCGTGGCCGCCGGCCGCGTGCGCCGCGCGCAGCAGCTGGTGGAAGCCACGCGCCCGTACTCAACGCGCGCGCGCGACCTGCTCGCCAGCATTGCATCGCTCACCGGCGGTGAGACCAAACACCCGCTTCTGACTGACCGCAGTGAGGTGAAGAGCATCACCATCATGTTGGTGACTGGTGACCGCGGACTGGCCGGCGCCTTCAACAGCAACGTGTCGCGCCTGGCGTTCAACACCATGCGCGAGAGCAAGGTGCCGGTGCGCTTTATCACGATTGGCAAGAAGGGCCGCGACTTCATGTACCGGCGTGGCGGGCAGATCGTGGCCGACTTCAGCGGCATGCCGGCGCGCCCGACGCTGCTGGATACCACGCCGGCCACCCGCACCGCCATCGACGATTTCCTGAACGGTGTCGTGGACGAGGTGTATCTGTGCTTCACGCAATTCATCAGCAGCACACAGCAGCGCCCGGTGATGAAGCGATTGTTGCCGCTCAGTTCGGAAGATATCAAGTCAGATGCAGCGGCGCACAGCGGGCCGAAACCCGCGTACGAATTCGAGCCGGGTCCGGTGGAGATCCTGGACACGCTGCTGCCGCGCCTGACTGAGATGCAGGTGTATCAGGCAGTGCTGGAAAGCCAGGCCAGTTTCTACACCGCGCAGCGCATCGCCATGCGCAATGCAACTGACAACGCCGGCGAACTCATCACTGGCCTGACGCTGAGCTACAACAAGGCGCGCCAGAGCGGCATCACCAGCGAGTTGCTCGACATCGCCGGCGGCGCTGAGGCGCTGCGACAGGTGTTGAAACAGGCGGAAGCTGCGAAGGCGTAGCTGTTTGGTTTGTGCATTCAAAAACCCCGACTCCCCTTTGACAAGCACAAGGGGGTCGGGGTTTTTGTTGGGCAGCCGTCGCCGTTGCGGTGTGAGGGCGTAACGGTATGCCGGCGGCTCGATGCGTTATCCTTTTGCCCCGTCCAAACATGGAAGCAGCGCCGGCGACCTCAATTGCAAAACAGTCCGCGATGACGCGTGTCGTCGTCGTTGCGCTGCGCCTCGTGCCACTCGGGCTTGCACTGGGTCTGTTTCTCGCCATCACGCTGCGCCAGTTGCAGCTGCCAGGCTTCTACTACGACGAAGCGCTCGATCTCGTGCCAATGCTGCACGTCATGCGTGGCGAGCAACCTGACCTGCTGCGTAACATCGGCATCGGTCGTTTCCCGATCATGCTGCTCGATTACATGGGCAGTCTCGGTGGTTACCTCACCCTGCCATTCATGGCGATCTTCGGGCCGGGTCTTGTGGCTGCGCGTGCGCAGCCGATTTTCTTCTCGTGCGTCACCATCGTGCTGGCGTGGCTGCTGGCGCGGCGCTGGTTTGGCGAGGGGGTTGCGGCGGTGACGGCGCTCCTGCTAGCCGTGAACCCCTCGTTCATCTGGTTCAGCCGGCAGGGCATCAGTGTCACCAGTGTGATGACCGTGTTTTCGCTGGGTAGCCTGCTGTTGCTGGATGTCGTTTTCACGCGCCAGGATTGGAGCCGCAAGTCCTGGCTGCTGGCGCTTGCATCTGGCCTCTTGCTCGGCCTCGGTCTGTGGGCCAAGTTCCTGTTCTTCCGTTGGTTGATCGTGCTGGTCGTGATGGGACTGGTGTTCTACCTCGGGCGAGATCGCCGGCGCCCCTTCTCGCTTTCACGCCTGTTCCCCTTCGCCCTTCCGCTCATTCTTGGCTTCGCGATCGGTGCTGCGCCGTTGCTGTATTACAACGTCGTTGGCTTGCTGCGCGATGGACAGCCATGGACGCTGCACCTGCTACTGCAATCACTTTTGAATCCCACCCAGCAATTTGGCGTGGACAACCGTAACATCCTCGCCAATTTGCAAAAATCGATCGATGACGTGCGCGTATTCGTGGATGGCAGCTACTTCTGGTACAACGGCGTGCCATTCAGCAACGTGTTTGCAGTGCCGGCCTTGCTCATCAGCGCGGTCGTGGGAAGTGTGCTGGCAGTGATGCGCGTGAAGCCCTCTCATTCTGGGGTTTCTGGGGCAGGGTTGAGGGAGAGCCGCACCGAAGCGATGCGTTTCTTCGCAGTGCTAGCCGGCATTGTCACGCTCATCGCGCTGGGCGCGTTCACTGTCACTGGTCTATGGAGCACACACCAGTTCATCATGCTGCCGTTGCCGCAGATGGTGATTGCGTGCGCGGTGGTTTGGCTGGCTGAATGGGTGACGCGCCGGCTCGGTGGCAGGGTGACAACGCCGGCGCTTCAAAAAAAACTGGTCGTTGCATTGCCTGTTCTGCTTGTTGGCATGCTTTTGGCGCTGCCCTTCAGCCGGGATCTGTGGGTGAGCGAGCGCCATCATGAGACGTTGGCGACCACCGGCGGTAGTGGCCGCTTCTCCGATGCGGTTTACAAGCTTGCTGACTGGCTCGACGGCAACCACATCGGCCAACCCATTGCGCTGGACTGGGGCATTGAGAAGCAAGTGCGCGTGCTGACTGCCGATCGCGTGCGCCCGCTGGAAATCTTCGGTTACGCACCAGAGCCTGACGATGCCTTCCGCGAGCAGGTGAAGCTGCTCATTCAGGACCCAAACCGGCGCTACATCGTGCTCTGGGATCGATTTGCCGTTTATAATCGGCGCGCGGCATTTACTGAAATTGCCAACCAGGCCGGCAAGCAGGTGGTGGAGGTGTTCATCGCCCACGAGAAGAGCGGTTTGCCAGTCTATGTTGTGTTGCAAGCAAAATAATTCAAACGAGATACGGAGCAAAAAATGACTCAGAATGGTCATGGCAGTGTCACTGGCAAGGTGGTTGCAGTTCGTGGCGGCGTAGTGGACGTGGCTTTCCCGCCCGAACAACTGCCCGAAATTTACGACGCGTTGGAAGTGAAGCGCGGCGATGGCCGGCTCGTGTTGGAAGTGCAACAGCACCTCGGCAACGATGTGGTGCGCACCGTCGCCATGGATACCACCGACGGCCTGCGACGTGGTGAAGATGTGGCTGCGACCGGCGCGCCGATCAGCGTGCCAGTTGGCCCGGCTACGCTCGGGCGCATCTTCAACGTGCTGGGCGATCCGGTCGATGGCCGGCCCGAAGCCAAGACCGATATCACATATCCCATTCACCGTCCGGCGCCCACCTTCGAGGACCAGAAGGGTTCAGTCGAAATTCTTGAGACCGGCATCAAGGTCATTGACCTTGTTGCACCGTTTACGAAGGGCGGCAAGACCGGCATCTTCGGCGGCGCCGGCGTGGGCAAGACTGTGACGATTCAGGAGTTGATCAACTCCATTGCCAAGTTCCACAACGGCTACAGCGTGTTTGCCGGTGTTGGCGAGCGCACCCGCGAAGGCACGCAGCTTTACAAAGAAATGAACGAAGCCGGCGTGATCGATTCGCTGGTGATGGTGTTTGGTCAGATGAATGAGCCGGCGGGTGTGCGTCTGCGCGTCGCCCTCACTGGTCTGACCATGGCCGAATATTTTCGCGATGAGGGCCGCGATGTGCTGCTCTTCATTGACAACATCTTCCGCTTCGTGATGAGTGGCTCGGAAGTGTCAGCGCTGCTGGGTCGCATGCCCAGCGCGGTGGGTTATCAGCCGACACTGGCGACTGAGATGGGTGCGCTGCAAGAGCGCATCACCTCAACCAAGCGCGGCTCGATCACCTCGATGCAGGCGGTGTATGTGCCGGCGGACGACTATTCCGACCCCGCGCCAGTGGCGACTTTTGCTCACCTCGACGCGACGGTGAACCTGGAGCGCTCAATCGCTGAGAAGGGCATCTTCCCCGCAGTTGATCCGCTCGCTTCGACCAGCCGCATCCTCGATCCGCTGGTCGTGGGTGAAGAGCATTACCGCGTGGCGCGCGAGGTGCAGCGCACGCTGCAGCGTTACAAGGACTTGCAGGACATCATTGCCATTCTTGGCGTGGATGAGTTGAGCGAGGACGACAAGATCCTTGTGGCGCGCGCCCGCAAGATGGAGCGGTTCTTCAGCCAACCCATGTTCGTGGCAAAGGCGTTCACTGGTCGCGATGGCCGCTACGTAAAGATCAAGGACACGGTGGACAGCTTTGCCCGCATTTTGAAGGGCGAGTTGGACGAAGTGCCGGAGACTTTCTTCCTGATGAAGGGCACCGTGGACGAGGTGTGGGAAGAATACGAGAAGGCGCGCGCGGAGCAGAAATAGAGATTTTGAATGCTGGGTTCCAAACGTGAAGCTCAGCATTCAAAATTGAGCATTCACTCATGCCACTCCAACTAGAAATCGTAACCAGCGAGCGCACTGTCTTCAGCGGTGAAGTTGATATGGTCACTGTGCCTGGCGGTGGCGGCGTGATGGGCGTGCTGCCGCATCACGCGCCGGTGCTGTCTACGTTGCGGGCCGGTGAATTGCGCATCAAGACCGGCAACGACGTGCATGAATTCGCCATTGGCGGCGGCTTCGTCGATATCCACGACAACAAAGTGATCATTCTGGCAGACAGCGCCGAACGTGCGGATGAGATTGATATTGCACGCGCTGAGGCAGCTCGCGCGCGAGCTGAAGATCTGCTGAAAAATCCGCCACCCAACAAGGAAGACCTGTACAAACTTGAGGCAGCGCTGCGCCGCAGCCGCATCCGGCTTCAAGTGGGTCAGCGCGGCCGCAGCCGCATACACGTGCAAAGTTAGTTGACGGCACATGACGCATGACGAGCATCATGCGTCAAACAACATGGGTATCTTTCGCGCGGACATCGGCATCGACCTTGGCACAGTAACCGTGGTGGTCTACGTGCGCGGCAAAGGTATTGTGATTCAAGAGCCGTCAGTCGTCGCCATCCTCACGCGTGAAGAAACGGTCGTCGAAGTGGGTGAGGAAGCCCGCCAAATGTATGGCCGCACCCCCGAAGAGATCGAAGTTGCGCGACCAGTGCGCGAAGGTGTGATCGCCGATTATCAGGTCACGCAAAAGATGCTGGCCCACTTCGTCAACAAGGCCAAAGGATTTGCCTTTTTGCCGCCGCGCGTGGTGATTGGCGTGCCGGTGGGCGTGACCAGCGTGGAGCGCCGTGCCGTGCGCGAGGCGGCGCTAGAAGCGGGCGCCGGCGAGGCATATCTGCTGCCTGAGCCGTTAGCGGCAGCGTATGGCGCCGGCCTGCCCGTTGACACTGCCACTGGCAACCTCGTCGTCGACATCGGCGGCGGCACCGCAGAGGCCGCGGTGTGCTCGATGAACGGCATCGTTGTGTCGAACAGCGTGCGCGTCGGTGGCATCAAGCTCGATGCTGCCATCCAGAACTTCATTCGCCGCAAATACAACCTCGCGATAGGCGAGCCAACTGCCGAAGACATCAAAGTGAAGATTGGCAGCGCGATGCCGCTGGAAGAGGAGATGTATATGCAGGTGCAGGGCCGCGACCAGGTGAGTGGTCTGCCGCGCACAATTGAAGTTTCCTCGAATGAAATCGTCGAATCGCTGCAGGAGTCGCTGGCGCAGATCAGCGCATGCGTGCGCAGTGTGCTGGAAAAGACACCGCCGGAGCTGGCCTCTGACATCATTGATCGCGGCATGGCGCTCACCGGCGGCACTGCGCAGTTGCGCATGCTGGATGAATTTCTGACCAAGGAGACCGGCATCCCTGCCTATGTGGCCGATGCGCCGATGGCATGCGTGGCGCTTGGCACGGGCCGCGCGCTGGACAACATCGAGGTGCTGAAGCGGACAGGATTTATTTTGTAGGCGCCAATGGGTGATCGTTGCAAGCCTCTCGAATCGGTTTCGAGAGGCTTTTTTTGTTACACTCATGCCGCCATGTCTGATGCTCCACAGATCATCCTTGCCTCTGCATCACCGCGCCGGCGCGAGCTGCTGGCTGCGATGGGCGTTGACTTCATCGTGATGCCGGCAAACGTGAACGAAGATCCGTTGCCCAACGAAACCCCGCTCGAAACGCAGTGTCGCATCACAAGGGAGAAGGCGCGCGCGGCAATCAAAATCCTGAGATCAGAAACCAGGGATCAAGCCGTCATCGCCTGCGACACCACCGTGCTGCTGGATGGCGAGATGTTGAACAAGCCGGCGGACATCAATGAAGCGCGCTGTATGTTGCGCCGGCTGCGTGGTCGCGCGCATGATGTGCAATCCGTCATCATTATTCGTTGTGGTGACGAAGAAACAATCGACATCGTTGCATCGCAAGTTGTCATGCGCGATTACAGCGACGAAGAGATCGAAGCGTATATTGCGACCGGCGACCCGTTCGATAAAGCCGGCAGCTATGCCGTGCAGCACCCACAATTCAGCCCAGTGAAGGAGATTCACGGTTGTCCGCTGAATGTGATTGGGTTGGCGTTGTGTCATGTGCGCGCGCGGTTGCCGCATCTGCCGGCCAGCGCGCCGGCGTGCATCGCATATTTTGGCAAGCCGTGCCCTGCGCAGATCGATGATCCATTGCACTGCGTGAATGGTCAAACCCAGCGATGAACATACCTAATGAATGCGCTTGCATGCAGTGCAAAACTCAACAGAAAAGAAAATAGGGAAATTTGAAACAAACTTGTGAAATGCCCTTGACTTTCCCAAAGCGAGTACGGTAGGATGCTGACCCGCGACGCGAGAAGAAACGTGACGCGCGAGTCAAACAGACGGAAGTCGATAAGAATCTTCAAAGAAATTTGAAAAAGGTGTTGACAAGCGCAAACGTTTTTGATAGTATCAGCGGGCTTTCAGCAAAGCACTTTAACAACTAAAGAGTGACAAAGAGATTCGAGAACGGTAAGAGTTCGGGTTCATTCCGTTAGAGCTTTGAGATGGATCGAAAGATCTGTCTACAGAAACTTTTATGGAGAGTTTGATCCTGGCTCAGGATAAACGCTGGCGGCGTGCCTAACCCATGCAAGTCGAGCGATTTGTAGCAATACAAAGAGCGGCGAAAGGGTGAGTAACACGTGGAAATCTGCCTCGTCGGAGGGAATAACCCCGCGAAAGTGGGGCTAATACCCAAAAGCATCCGCAAGGATGAGAGTCGAAAGGCCTGACGAGAGGAATTCGCGTCCCATCAGCTAGTTGGTGAGGTAAGGGCTTACCAAGGCTACGACGGGTAGGGGGTCTGAGAGGACGTCCCCCCACACTGGAACTGAAACACGGTCCAGACGCCTACGGGTGGCAGCAGGGAGGAATATTGGACAATGGGGGAAACCCCGATCCAGCAACGCCGCGTGAGGGAAGAAGGCCTTCGGGTCGTAAACCTCTTTTAAGGGAGACGAGAAAGGACGGTATCCCTGGAATAAGTCACGGCTAACTACGTGCCAGCAGCCGCGGTAATACGTAGGTGACGAGCGTTATCCGGATTTACTGGGCGTAAAGCGCTTGTAGGTGGCTTTGTAAGTTGGATGTGAAAACTCTGGGCTTAACCCAGAGAGGCCGTCCAATACTGCAGGGCTGGAGGATGTCAGAGGAAGGTGGAATTCCTGGTGTAGTAGTGAAATGCGTAGATATCAGGAGGAACACCCGTGGCGAAGGCGGCCTTCTGGGGCATTCCTGACACTGAGAAGCGAAAGCTAGGGGAGCAAACAGGATTAGAAACCCTGGTAGTCCTAGCTGTAAACGATGGATGCTAGGTGTTGGCGGATTTAACCCTGCCAGTGCCGAAGCTAACGCGTTAAGCATCCCGCCTGGGAAGTACGATCGCAAGATTAAAACTCAAAGGAATTGACGGGGACCCGCACAAGCAGCGGAGCGTGTGGTTTAATTCGATGCTACACGAAGAACCTTACCCAGATTTGACATATAGGTGGTAGTGAACTGAAAGGGGAACGACCCGCAAGGGAGCCTATACAGGTGTTGCATGGCTGTCGTCAGCTCGTGTCGTGAGATGTTGGTTTAAGTACCCTAACGAGCGCAACCCTTACTGCCAGTTACAAGTGTCTGGCGGGACTGCCGGCCACAAGCCGGAGGAAGGCGAGGATGACGTCAAGTCAGCATGGCCTTTATATCTGGGGCTACACACACGCTACAATGGGACGGAACAATGGGTAGCCAAGCCGTGAGGCGGAGCCAATCCTCAAAACGTTCCTCAGTTCAGATTGCAGGCTGCAACCCGCCTGCATGAAGTCGGAGTTGCTAGTAAACGCGCGTCAGCTATAGTGCGTTGAATACGTTCCCGGGTCTTGTACACACCGCCCGTCACACTATGGGAGCTGGCAACACCTGAAGCCGGCAGTCTAACCGCAAGGAGGACACCGTCAAAGGTGGGGCTGGTGACTGGAGTGAAGTCGTAACAAGGTAGCTGTACGGGAACGTGCGGCTGGATCACCTCCTTTTTAGGGAACTTCCCTATTTTTACGCGATCATGACGGTGTAGATCGCCCCGAACTTGAGTTCGAGGATTTCTTTGTCACTTTTTAGTTGCTAAGGCGCTGGCTGGGTGCGCTTGGCAGGAGGGCGATTAGCTCAGTTGGTTAGAGCATCCCTCTGATAAGGGGAAGGTCTCAAGTTCGAGTCTTGAATCGCCCATATTACTTCGGGTGATTCACGCAAGACCCCGGAGTCTTCGGGGACTTAGCTCAGCTGGGAGAGCATCCGCTTTGCAAGCGGGGGGTCAGGGGTTCGAATCCCCTAGTCTCCACAGTAGGCGATTGGAGACTGATGGTCAACGTAATTGGCCGGCAGTCTCCAGTCTCTGACTGGAAGTGGCACTTTAAAAACTGAATAGAACGCATGAAGTAAGCAATCGAGCGATGAATAATCGTGACATTGCGGGAGAGTTCAATTTCTCCGCCTCATGTGAGAGAACAAGCTACTAAGAGTGCATGGTGGATGCCTTGGCGCTGAATGCCGAAGAAGGACGCGAATCACTGCGAAAAGCCTCGGGGAGTCGTGATTAGACGCTATATCCGGGGATGTCCGAATGGGGAAACCCGCCAGCGAAGAGCTGAGCACTCTGTGTTGAATCCATAGACACAGAAGAGGGAACCGCCCGAACTGAAACATCTAAGTAGGGCGAGGAAAAGAGAGTATTCCGAAAGTAGTGGCGAGCGAAATCGGAGTAGCCCAAACCATACAGCTTGCTGTATGGGGTTGTAGGACCTCGTTTAAGACCGCTAGCCTAGCCGAACTGTTCAGGAAAGTCAGACCATAGAAGGTGATAGTCCTGTAGGCGAAAGGTGAAACGGCTGAGAGGTATCCTGAGTAATACCGCGCACGCTAATGCGGTATGAAGCTGCGGAGACCACTCCGCAAGGCTAAATACGTTCAGCGACCGATAGTGAACAAGTACCGTGAGGGAAAGGTGGGAAGCACCCCTATAAGGGGAGTAGAAGAACCTGAAACCGTGCACTTACAAGCAGTCGGAGGACTATAGCGCAAGCGATGTCTGACGGCGTGCCTCTTGGAGAATGAGTCGGCGAGTTAGTATGTGTAGCCAGGTTAAGGCAGTAACAGCCGGAGCCGTAGGGAAACCGAGTCTGAATAGGGCGTTTAGTTGCACGTACTAGACCCGAAACGGGATGAGCTACTCATGGGCAGGGTGAAGCGAGGGTAATGCCTCGTGGAGGCCCGAACTCGTTAGGGCTGCAAAACTATGAGATGACCTGTGAGTAGAGGTGATATGCCAATCGAATCCCGAGATAGCTGGTTCTCCCCGAAATAACTTTAGGGTTAGCCTTGGTCGTTTAGTGACGGAGGTAGAGCACTGAACGGGCTAGGGGGTGTAAACCTACCAAACCCGATCAAACTCCGAATGCCGTCACTCCAAAGGCCGAGAGTCGGGCTACGAGTGATGAGATCCGTGGCCGAGAGGGTAACAACCCAGACCGCCATCTAAGGTCCTAAAGTGCATGCTCAGTGGGAAACGATGTGGAACTGTACAGACAGCCAGGAGGTTGGCTTAGAAGCAGCCATCCTTTAAACAGTGCGTAATAGCTGACTGGTCAAACGGTTCTGCGCGGAAAATTCAACGGGGCTAAGCATGCCACCGAAGATACGGGCTCGAAAGAGCAGTAGGGGAGCGTTCTGCAAGCAACGAAGCCATACGGAAACGAGTGGTGGAGCGAGCAGAAGTGAGAATGCCGACATGAGTAGCGTAAATCACGTGAGAACCGTGATCGCCGTATGCCTAAGGTTTCCGATGCAAGGTCAGTCCACATCGGGTTAGTCGGGCCTAAGCCGAGGCTGAAAAGCGTAGGTGATGGACAATCGGTCAACATTCCGATACCGGCATAGGATGCGATGAAGTGACGCAGAATGGTAAGCGAGCCAGACCGTTGGTAGTTCTGGTGCGAACGTCGTAGGGAGATGAGATGGCCAGGAAAATCCGGTCGTTGATCCCGAAAGCGAAGCGGGTCCCCAAGCCTAAGTCGCCTAGCCAAGCTGCCCAGAAAACCTTCTAAGCATCAGTCCTATGTCGCCCGTACCGCAAACCGACACTGGTAGGCGAGGAGAGTATCCTAAGGCGAGCGAGAGAACCTTCGTTAAGGAATTAGGCAACATGTACCCGTAACTTAGGGAGAAGGGTAGCCTGCGGAGATGATGTCATTCGATGTTGTCTTTGTGGGTCGCAGATGAGAGGCTCTAGCAACTGGTTAACTAAACCACAGGTCTCTGCAAAGTCGTAAGACGACGTATAGGGGCTGACACCTGCCCAGTGCCGGAAGGTTAAAGGGAGCGGTTAGGCGCAAGCCAAAGCTGCGAACTGAAGCCCCGGTGAACGGCGGCGGTAACTATAACCGTCCTAAGGTAGCGAAATTCCTTGTCAGGTAAGTTCTGACCCGCACGAATGGTGTAATGACTGGAGCACTGTCTCAACGAGGGACTCGGCGAAATTGAACTAGTGGTGAAGATGCCATTTACCCGCACCCGGACAAAAAGACCCCGTGGAGCTTTACTGTACCCTGGCATTGCGCTAGGACTTTGTCTGTGTAGCATAGGTGGGAGGCTTTGAAACTGGAGCGCTAGCTTCGGTGGAGCCATCGGTGAAATACCACCCTGATGGAGTTTTGGCCCTAACTGTCATCCGTAATCCGGATACAAGACAGTGCCAGGCGGGCAGTTTGACTGGGGCGGTCGCCTCCTAAAAGGTAACGGAGGCGCCCAAAGGTTCCCTCAGGCTGAATGGAAACCAGCCGTTGAGTGTAAAGGCACAAGGGAGCTTGACTGCAAGACAAACAAGTCGAGCAGGGACGAAAGTCGGGCTTAGTGATCCTACGATTCTGAGTGGAAAGGTCGTAGCAATCGGATAAAAGCTACCCCGGGGATAACAGGCTGGTGAGGCCCAAGCGTCCATAGCGACGGCCTCGCTCGGCACCTCGATGTCGGCTCGGCGCATCCTGGGGCTGGATAAGGTCCCAAGGGTCGGTCTGTTCGACCGTTAAAGCGTTACGTGAGCTGGGTTCAAACCGTCGTGAGACAGGTTGGTCTCTATCCGGTGTGGGCGCAGGGGATTTGAGAGGAGTTGTCCTTAGTACGAGAGGACCGGGATGAACGCACCGCTGGTGTGCCAGTTGTCGTGCCAACGGCATAGCTGGGTAGCCATGTGCGGCAGGGATAACCGCTGAAAGCATCTAAGTGGGAAACCCGCCTCAAGATGAGATCCCCCCGAAGACCGCCAGTAGACTACTGGCTTAATAGGTGAGAGGTGTAAGCGTTGCAAGACGTTCAGCTCACTCATACTAATGGTCGCTTGGCTTACTTCCTCACATGATGCAGAGAAATCGAACTCTGGTGCAGAAATGCGTTCTATTCAGTTTTTAGAGTGTCGCTTAACCAAATAGTCAGTTAAGAGTCTTTTGGTGATTTGTGCGACGAGGTCACACCCGGTCCCATCCCGAACCCGGTAGTTAAGCTCGTCAGCGCCGATGGTAGTATGTGCGCAAGTGCATGCAAGAGTAGGTCATTGCCAGAGGACTCTTTCTGTTTTTCCTTCTGCGCGCTCTGCTATTTGCGCCGGTGACATATGCGCAACTACAAGTATCTCGATGTCGTGGTCGGCATGTTCGTGGCCGTCCTCATCATCAGCAATCTGGCTTCGTCCGCAAAGATCGTCACGTTGGGGCCGTTCACCTTTGATGGCGGCACGCTGCTCTTCCCTCTCAGCTATATCTTTGGCGACATTCTGACTGAGGTCTATGGCTATTCTGTCTCGCGCCGCGTGATTTGGATTGGCTTTGCAGCGGCAGCGCTGTTTAGCATCACGGTGTGGATTGTGGGGTTGCTGCCGGCTGAAGCGGAATGGTCGGCGCGCGCCGGCATGGATGCCTACAACGCCATCCTGGGCAGCACGCCACGCATCGTGATCGCATCGCTCATTGCATATTGGGCCGGCTCATTCACCAACGCGTTCGTGCTCGCGAAGATCAAGGTTGCCACGCAGGGCAAATGGCTGTGGCTGCGCACCATTGGCTCGACCATCGCCGGCGAGTTGGTCGATACGCTGCTGTTTGTGCTGATCGCATTCGCCTTCGATATGAGCGGAGCGGTGTTGTTCAGCATCTTCCTGTCGAATTACATCTTCAAGGTTGGCGTCGAAGTGCTACTCACGCCGGTCACCTATGCCGTCGTGAGTTGGCTGAAAAAGCACGAAGGTGTGGATGTCTACGACACGCAGACCAACTTCAACCCGTTTCGCATGGCGGTAGATCAAAATGCCTCGCCTGCACGATGAGGCGCTTGGATTCATCGCGGCATCGTTTCATGCTATCGTGCGGTCAATCAAAGTGCAAACTCATCCCACCGTCGACCAGCACGTCGCTGCCAGTCATGTACGACGAGGCCTCTGACGCGAGAAACAACGCGACCTGTGCAATCTCGTCCGGCCGGCCCAGCCGGCGCAGCGGCACGCGCGGCACCAGCGGGTGTTGATCGCCCGGTAAATCGCCCCAGTTCTCCATCAGCATCGGCGTTTCAATCGGCCCAGGCAAAATGCAATTCACGCGAATGCGATGCGGCGCGCCTTCCAGCGCCATCGCCCGCGTCAGTGCCACCACGCCGCCCTTCGATGCGACATACGGCGCATTACCGGCGCTCGTCACCCGCGCATGTACCGAGGCCAGGTTCACGATGCTGCCGGCGCCACGCTGCGCCATAATCGGCATGACGCGCCGCGAGAGATATAAAACGCTCTTGAGGTCGACTGCCAGCACGCGCTCAATGTCGTCGTCGGTGTAATCGATGATGTTCTTGTAGATCGCGAAGGCGGCGTTGTTGACAAGAATATCGACGCCGCCAAATGCCTCAACGGTTTTCGTCACCGCACGATCGCAGTCGGCGCTGTTGCCCACGTCGCACTTGACAAAGATGGCTTTGCCGCCGGCGGCATGAATACCATCTACCACCGCATTTCCCTTCGTCTCGTTTAGCTCGGCTACGGTCACGCGCGCGCCTTTCCGCGCAAACTGTTCAGCAATCGCCTGCCCAATCCCCTGCCCCGCGCCGGTCACGAGCGCGACCTTGTTATCCAAAATTTCCATGTCCAGAAGTCTCTCGCAACCCTCTTGCGAGGGCAATCGGCGCCGCTGCTTCAGGAGTAACGCTGTGGTGTTGACGCTGATGCAATGCCAAACCGGCGCAGCATTTGCCGCAATTCATTCAAGCTTGAGTCAGCCGCACTGTGCTCGGCCCATTTTGTGCTTGTCTGTCTTGCCCGTGCAGTTTCATCGGCAGCGTGCAACGCCAATTGCGCCACATCGCTGGCAGCATTTGGCTTGCCCAGCCGGCGCGCTCGCTCGGCGCATTGCTTCAACGTGACGCAATCGTCTTGCAGCCAGTGAAAGATATGCTCAAGCAACTCGGTGGGATCGTCAGCCACCACGCCGGCGCCGTTGTTCACCACATACTGCGCATTACCCTGCTCCTGCCCCGGAATCACATCCACCAGCGCCAACGGCAACCCGCATGCCAGCGCCTCTGTCGTGATCAAACCACCGGCTTTGCAGACCAGCACATCTGACGCATGCAACATGTCGGGCATGTTTGTCACATAGTTGTAGATCGTCGCTGGCACATGCCACTCGGTGTTTTGCGCCTGGTGCTGAAGCTCGGCGTCATTGCCGGCGCTGATGATGAGCTGAATCGGCAATGCGGAATGGTTCAGTCCGCGCAGCATGGTGATCAGACCCGGCACGCGTTTGCTGCCCACTGCAAAGATCGTGATCAAATCCTCGTCCCAGCCAAGCTGCCGGCGCAGCGCAGCTTTGTCGCTCGGTGTTTTGCCAAGCGCGGGGTTGACTGGAATGCCGAGCACGTGAATGTGCTGCGCATCAATGCCGGCGCGCAACGCAAGTTGCCTCACCTCGTCTGTAGGCGCCACCAGCGCATCTACTGCATTGTTGAACCAGATGCGATGCACGCTGATGAGATCGGTTACGACGGTGATGAGCGGCACGCGCCGGCCATTCAGCCGGAACAGCGCAGCCAGCGGCGCTTGAAAGATCGGATGCGTGGTGATGATGGCATCTGGGTCGTACTGGTTCAGTGCGTCGCGCAGCACCTCGTACAGCATCAGGATCAATGCGCTATCCATGATCTTCGCCGGCACTGCCTGATCGGTGGTGGTGTAACCCAGCTGATAGACCTGCGGCGCTTCACGCACGATGTAATCGTAATCATCCTGACTGTCGCGCAACAGCTTCGGCGCGTTGTCGTGCAGCAGCGGATTGATGATGTTGACAAACAAGGCCGGATCGCCAGCTTCTATCAGGGCCGCTTCGATGGCATTGGCAGCGCTGCGATGGCCAAAGCCGGCGTCCGAGGTCAGGATCAAAATGCGCTTGTCGCTCATGCGTTTTCCATGTGCCAGTTCGTTTCATATTGCGCGATGAAGCGCCGGTAAAACGCCTGTGCATGCTCTGATAACCCATCCAGACAGCCGGCATCCAAAAACCAGGGTTGATTGGAAAAATGGTCGAAGCACGGCGCGCTCTGACGTGTGTAAGTCAGCATGAGTGTGCGACGCAATTTGTCGTTGTGATAACGACCGCGATGGATGCACATTGCGTTGAACAGCACGGCGTCGCCGGCGCTTTGCACGACGCGCAATGCACCAGGCATGTCATTGCTGCGATTGTGCGCGCAATTATCGGCTTTGCGAATGGCGTACTCTTCTGGTGTGTCCCAGCGCAAGTGTGAAGCCGGCACCACTTCAATGTCTTCACTCGGCAATAGCGCGATTTGCAACTGCATTCCATCGCCACCATCGCCGGCGTTCAGCACCATCTGCCTCTCTTCTTCGTCACCCTTCGTCATGAACTGTGCATCGCGATGCCAGTTGCCATCCAGGTGGATGCCGCTGGGGTTGAAGAACAGGCTGGTGCAGCGGAACATTGCCGGCTCACCGAAGATTTGCTCCGCCACCGCCAGCACGTTTGGGTCGGCCGCCGCTTCCAGCACGTCGATACGCCATTCGGGGTGGTGTGCAAAGTAGGCTGGGTGATTGAGGTGGCGCAACACGGTGGCGTCAGGTTTTTCGCCAGGCCGGCCCGTTTGCGGATCGCACTCGCGCCACTGCGCATAGATGTTGTCGCTGATCATACGTAAATGTTCGGCGCGCGCCGGCGCAATCAACTGTGGCACAACCACATAGCCGAGTTTGAGCCATTGCTGGCGAAGGGAAGTCACATCCATATAGGCCATGCGGAAGGATTATAGGGTTGAAGAAATCTGATGCATGTCCATCGCTGACGCTTTAGAATCGAGCGCAGTTGAGCATGGCAGACATCACTGCCTGTCTGCGCTCTCTTTCATGTGCGACAACTCGCAAATCTTCCATTGAGGTCAAAAAAACATGGCATTCAAGATCAAGCAACGCGGAAAACTGACGTACTACTATGAAGGTGAAACACCGGTGTTGTCGGCATTGGTGACTGAGCAGCAGGCCGATGGCGATCTGCGCATCCACTTTGCTGGCCTCACCGGCGGCTACAGCGCCAAGGGCGTGCTGGGGCGGGACGAACTGGTGACGATGGATCCCGAGCGCGAGATACCGCTGGTGTTTCAATGCTGGGAGAAGTGGTTGAAGGAGGCCGGCATCTGCGACAACATTGCCGATGTTGACTTCATCGAGATGCATGTCTTCGGTTGTCAACCTAAATCACCGCATCCGCTCGTCGATCCAGAGGGCTATCAGAAGGAAATCAAGCGCCTGCGCGAGGCTTATTTTCGCGCCTACAGTGGTTGGTGGAAGACGCATGCGCCAGACAATGGTTTGCCCTGCCGCTTCACTGTGCATGTAGTCGATGTCCCAGATACTGCCGCGTCGTACGAGTTCTACAGCGTCGGCTTGCTGCAGCACAAAGGATAGGCATCGCGCATCTCAATTCTGCCTAGAATCCGCAGATCACTCTGAACGAAGGCCAGCGCTTCGTTCAGAGTGCCGCTGATTGCGCGTCGGCCGCGCGCAACTCAAAAGCTGGTCAGTGCAAATAGGGACGCAGTGCGCTGCCGGCGATCAAAAAGCCGCGCTTGACCAACTCCTCGGTTTTCTCGAAGGCGCGGTCCTCATGCTCGATGCTCAGCACGTAATCGTAGCCGGCAGCGTATAGCGCTGCAATGAAGCGCGCCCAGTTCACTTCGCCCAGCCCGGGCAGGCGCGGAATCTGCCAGCCCATACCCAATGACAACACCCCGCGCTGATATAGTTGCTCGCGGTTGATCTCCATGTCCTTTGCGTGCACGTGAAAGATGCGCTCGTGGAAGTCATACACTGCGCGCTCGTAGTCGATCATCTGCCACAGCAGGTGTGATGGATCGAGGTTCAGGCCGAAGTTGGCATCAGGGATGATCTCGAACATCCTGCGCCAGACCGCCGGCGAAATCGCGAGGTTGTTGCCGCCTGGCCATTCGTCGTTGCTGAAAATCATCGGGCAGTTTTCAATGGCGAGCTTCACCCCGTGATCAGCTGCGAAGGAAACAATCGCCGGCCACACCTTCGCAAATTCATCGAGGTTCGCCTCCAGCGTCTTTTCCTTGTCGCGCCCTACAAATGTGCCAACAATCGACACACCCAGCATCTCCGCCGCGACAATCACCTGCTTCAAATGATCGATCATTGCCTGGCGTTGAGCTTCATCAGGGTGAAGTGGATTGGGATAGTAGCCAAGCGAGGAAATTTCAAGATTGTGCCGGCGCATCAGCGCGCGAATACTGCTGGCTGCCGTCTTTGTCAGCGCGGTCACGTCGATGTGGGTGACGCCGGCGTAACGGCGCTCGGCCTTGCTTGGCGGCCAGCATGCCAACTCCAGCATCTCGAAGCCATTTGTGCTTGCCCACTTTGCCAGCTCTTCCAAGCTCAACTGCGGCAGCGCCGCGCTCATCAAACCCAGTTTCATTGCGAAGTCCTCCGTAAATTGACGCGCTACACTGGCAACATGCAACCCGAAGAAAATTTTTGCGCGGCGCTGCTGGCCTATGGCAACGGTGATTTCGCCACCGCAGCTCGCGAAGCACAAACTGCGCTCAAGCAATTGCCAGACAATCGCGTCTTTGCCGAAGCAGTGAAGTATCTTAATCGAGTGCGGCATGAGGGCAAGTCGAATGTGTATGTCTCGCCCGAGGCATTCGGCGCATTCATTCGCGCCGGCGGCAACGTGCTGCTCTACGAAAATACCAGCGCTGCGCTCAAACACATCTATCAGCAATACGATTCGCTCTCGCTGCTCGACATCGGCACGGGTGATGGGCTGGCGCTGTTGCCGGCGCTCACTCCCAACATCCGCCACCTTGATGTGCTGGAGCCGTCGCTCGCTATGCTCAACAAGGCGAGCGACGCGTTGAACCGACGCAACATCGATCACCGCGCCATCAATGCAACCATCCAGCAGTTCATGCTCGCCTCGCCGGGAAGATATGACGTGATACAAAGCACATATGCCCTCCAGTCGATCAACCCCGACGAGCGGTCACAGATTCTGGCGTGGCTGAAACGGCACACCAATCGCCTGCTTATTGCTGAGTTCGACGCGCCAGATTTCAAGGACATGCATGACCTGCGGCGGGTGCGCTACTTCATGCAGCAGTACGAGCACGGACTTGCGGAGTACGCCGGCGACGGCGGGTTGGTGGCGCAGGGCTTTCTCATGCCGGTGTTCTTTGGCGGCTTCGATCCGAGCGAGGCACGCGTGAACTGGGAGATGCCTGTCGCGGAGTGGGTGGTGCAATTGCGCGCCGCCGGCTTCACCGATATTCGCACCGAGCTGATCCATCGCTACTGGTGGGCGCCGGCATTCCTCATCGATGCCAGATAAATGCTTCGGTATTAAACAGATTGTGGTTTTGACGGATTGACGTACAGCGCCGGCATGCTTGAATGGATACATGTCTACTCACATCTCTCCCGGCGATTTTGGTGAGATTCGTTGGCGCGGTCATTGGATCTGGACGCCCGAAGACGCGCATGCGCCGAGCGGCTTCCTGCCCGGCAGCGACGCCGAGGCGAAGCGCCCGGAGCGGCATGTGCTTTTTCGCAAGGTGGTTGAGTTGGCGAGCGTGCCAACTCGCGCGCCGGCGCGCATCACCGCCGACTCGCGCTATGCGCTCCACGTCAATGGCGTGGAAGTCTTTCGCGGGCCGCTGCGCAGCCAGCCACGTCGCATGCACTATGACCTGTTTGATCTTGCGCCATATCTCAAGCCGGGCCAGAACACATTTGCGATCTACGTGAAGTACTATGGCAAACCGAAGTCGTTTTGGCTGCCAGCGGCGTCAAACATGACGCTTGGCAAGACCGGCGTGATGACCTTTGAGGCAAACCTCGGTGACGCCGGCTGGTTGATCAGCGATGCGACGTGGAAGGCAAAGTTGTGCGATGCGTGGAGCGATGATTGGGACAAAGGCGACGGCGGCATCATCGCCGGCGGCATTCCCATCGAAGTGTTTGATGCCCGCAAATTTCCCATCGGCTGGAAGAGCGTTGATTTTGACGAC
>JBDHWI010000071.1:0-19171 GCA_039810125.1 Thermoflexales bacterium
TGGCGCTCGTTCACGGTCAGGTTGCCTGAGGGCGTGGTCACTTCCGCCGCCGGCGCGTTGCTGCTCGCCGGCGCAGTCAACACGATATTGTGCATCGCGCGCCGCTCACGCACGTTCGACATGATTACAGTGAAGCTGTAGGCTGTCGCGTTGAACTTCGGTGCGGGGTGGCCGGCCGACACCATGTCCTCGATCATGCGGTCGATGCCCAGACCCAGCTCTTCGATGTAACCCCACTGGAACAGACCCTGCACCAGGCGCGGGTTGCGCGAGAAATGCTCCTCAATGATGTTGTCGAGCGTGATGAAACCGGCCAACCCGCCCGGGGAAATAATCTCCAACCGGTCGGCGTATTTGCGAATCTCGATGCGCCGGCCGCGCAGCCGGTAATCACGGTGGCACACCGCATTCACCAGCGCCTCGCGCACGGCAAACTCGGGATACTCCAGCACTTCCTCGCGCTCCAGCCCCTTCACAATCGCGCCGACGCGCATCTCCTCAAGAATGACTTGCCACGAGCGCTCGATCACGCGCGCGAGCGGGCCATTGATCTCCTCGCGCCGGCCATACCCCACCCGCCCCGCTTCGCCACGTGGTTCCACACCAGGGAACTTGACGAACACCACGCCGCTGTGCGGCAGGAACGTCTGCGGGCTTTTGCCGAATAGCAAGGTGCCGGCGACGGTCGGGTTGCCGCGCATATCCAGCGCGCCGATGTCCTTCAGCAATTGCGTCACGCCTTCGTTGCTGTCTGGCGCAATCTCAATCTTGCGGCGCGTGCGCGCCTCGCGCTTGCCGATGTATTCGGCGATGATCTCGGCGTCGAGATCAGCCATCGTCGCGCCCGGCACACCTTCGATCTCGTAATCGCCGATGGCTTTGGTGGCGACCAGATTGCGGATCTCATCGCCGGCGAGTGGGCGATTTTCGCCGGCCACGCGCACCAGCACGCGCCCATCACTCAACGAATGCAGATCAATGCTGCGCGGCACACGGATGAGAAGTTGTGGGCCGTTCGCGCCGCCCGGCTCCAGAGCAGCGCGCACCGGTGGCGTGGTGCGGCTGGCGGCCTCGCGCAGCGCGCTCTCGATATCTTCGGGCAGCACCCCTGGCGCCGGCTTGCCGCGCTCATCGTAGCCGGCAATGATGGTGCCGCCGTCAGTGTTGGCAAACGCCACCAATGTCTCCGCCAGCGCCTGCGGGTCGGCGTCGGGGATAAAGGCGACCAGATGCGCTGGCGCGCGAGGGGTTTGTGTCATGCAACGATCTCTGCAGCAGATTATCCACCGATTCCACGCGCTTCGCCATCGCCTGCCGGCTTCACTCCACGTTCGCCAGCCGCGCCACGCTGGCGACGGCATCGCCTTCGCGCAGGTTGATCAGGCGCGAGCCGCGCGCCGGCCGCCCACTCTTGGGGATGTCGGCCACGCGCTGGCGCAGCGCTGTGCCGTCACTGGTGATGATGGTGATCTGGTCGGTCTGCTGCACCACGCGCGCCGCAACCAGCTCGCCCGTCACGTCGAGCGCACCGCTCATCGTGCGCATGCCACCGCCGCCGCGCCCCTTCACGCTGTATTCCTCCAGCGTGGTGCATTTGCCAAAGCCGCGCCTGGTGACGGTGAGCAAAAATGCGCCGGCTTCGGCCACCTCCATGCCGGCGATGTAGTCGCCCTGCTTCTTCAGGCGCATCGCGCGCACGCCGCTGGCCGCGCGCCCCATCCGTCGCACCAGCGATTCCTTGAAGCGCAATGCCTGCCCCTGTGCGGTCACGATCATGATCTCGCCATTGCCCTCAGTCAGCCGCACATAGCTCAACTCATCTCCGTCGGCCAGCGTCATGCAGATCAGGCCGCTGCTGCGGATGTTGGCAAATGCGCTCAGATCGACGCGCTTGATCTTGCCGAGGCGCGTGCACATGGCGATGGTTGGCGTCGCCAGGCCATTGCCATTCACGGCCATCTCGACCTCAATCGGCACTGCTTCACCGTTTGGCTCAACCTCTTCATTCACCTCAATCAGCGCGCCGGCGTCGGCCTCCACGGTCTCACTCTCCTCTGCCTCGTCTGTGTCTGCCCCCGTTGCCTCCGCGCGGCCATTGCGCACGGCTTGCAGCAAGCTCTTACTGATGGGCAGCGCGGCGGTCACGCGCTCGCGCTCATCCAGTGAAATCAGATTTGACAGATAGATGCCCTTCGCAGCGCGATCAGCTTCGGGGATCATGTAGCCCTTCAGCGCATACACGCGGCCGCGGTCGGTGAAGAACAGGATCGTATCGTGCGTGCGCGCATTGAGCAGGAAGATCACTTCGTCTTCCTCTTTTGTTGCCATGCCGCTCACGCCGCGCCCGCCGCGGTTTTGCGCGCGGTAGGCTTCGGTCGGCGTCTGCTTGATGTAGCCACGCTCAGTCAGCGAGATCAGCACATTCTTGTCAGGGATGAGTTCTTCGTCGTCAAAATTTTCGCGCTCATTCAACTCGATGCGCGTGCGGCGCTCATCGCCGTATTTCTCGGCCAGCCTGAGAATGTCCTCCTTGATGAGCGCAAGGATTTTCGCGGGATGCGCGAGCAGATCTTCGAGGTAGGCGATGGTCGCCAGGCAGGCCTGATACTCATCCTCGATCTTCTGGCGCTCCAGCGCAGCCAGCCGGCGCAACTGCATGTCGAGGATCGCCTGTGCCTGCACATCAGTCAGCTTCAACCGCGCCATCAACTCAGCCTTCGCTGCATCGGCATCCGGCGCAGCGCGAATGATGCGGATCACCTCATCGAGGAAATTGAGCGCGATGCGCAGACCTTCGAGGATGTGGGCGCGGGCGCGCGTCTTGGCAAGATCGAACTCGCTGCGCCGGCGGATCACCTCGCGGCGATGCTCGATGAAGATCACCAGCGCGCGCTTGAGCGGGAGCAAACGGGGTTGCGGCCGGCCAGTCTCATCGGCCACGATTGCCAGCATCTGCACGCCAAACGTGCTTTGCAACTCGGTGTATTTGTAGAGGCGGTTCAGCACGCGATTGGGCTGCGCGCCACGCCGCAACTCGATCACGATGCGCATCCCGCGCCGGTCGCTCTCATCGCGGATGTCGGAGATCTCCTCGATGCGGCCCTCGCGCACCAGATCGGCGATGCGCTCGATCAAGCGCGATTTGTTGACCTGATACGGCAACTCGGTGACGAGGATCTGGTTGCGCCCGCCCTTCATCTCCTCGATGGTGGCAACGCCGCGCATCACCAGCCGGCCATGCCCGGTGGCATAGGCCGAGGCAATGCCCTCGCGACCAATGAGCAGGCCACCGGTGGGAAAATCCGGCCCCGGCACGATCTGCATCAGGTCCTCGACCGAGACGTCGGCGAGTTGCTCCCAATGGTCGATCAGGTGTGAGACAGCGGCGCACAGTTCGCCCAGGTTGTGCGGCGGGATGTTGGTGGCCATGCCGACGGCGATGCCGGTGGCGCCGTTGAGCAACAGATTGGGCAGCGCAGCCGGCAGCACCGCCGGCTCCTGCAACGTGCCGTCGAAGTTGTCCGTCCAGTCGACCGTCTCTTTCTCAAGGTCAGCCAGCAACTCTTCGGAAATGCGCGAGAGGCGCGCTTCGGTGTAGCGCATGGCCGCCGGCGGATCGCCATCGACCGAGCCAAAGTTGCCCTGTCCGTCAACGAGCAGATAGCGAATGGAGAAATCCTGCGCCATGCGCGCCAGCGCTTCATACACACTGCTGTCGCCATGCGGGTGATATTTGCCCAGCACGTCACCGACCACGCGGGCGCTCTTGCGGTAGGGAGCGGAGGCGCGCGCGCCAGTGTCGTGCATCACGTAGAGGATGCGGCGCTGCACCGGCTTCAGGCCGTCGCGGGCGTCAGGCAGCGCGCGCGAGACGATCACGCTCATCGCGTAATCCAGATACGCGCCGCGCATCTCGCGGTTGATGTCGGCTTCGCGAATCCGGCCGTAAGGGGATGCCGCCGGCTCAATCACAGCATCGCCCGGCAATTCAGATTCCGGCGTCGCGCCTTCCAGATTTTCTTCACTCACGTTGGGATTCTCCACGTTGCAGTTTCACCGGCACAGCCTTAAAAACGAGTGGGACAACCTTTAAGATTTGGCCGCATGAATAAACGGTTCATTATACCTTTTCAGCAGCGCAAAAGCGAGCTTTTTCAGCGCTTGCCATGCATCAAAACACCCGTTTTTGCCGGCGTTTTTTGTGGTCATTTTTACGCATTGCGTCCTCTTGGCGGCTGCAGTTTGCATCCCCAAGCGCAAGCCCAAGCCTTGCATGCCGGTGGCCGGCGATGGGGCAATCAACCAACACCCGCACAGCGCTTCTCATCTTCGTGTCTATAATTTTTTGCATGAGCGCAAAATCGAGCCGAGCCTGGCTGGCCGCCGTGTTGCTTGCGGCGACAGTGGCAGCGCCCAGCGCGGCGCAGGCGCAATCACCCGGCCCCAACCTGCTGAAGAATCCGGCTTTCGACTGGCCGGCGCAAACCAACGGCGACGTGTGCGCGCCCGGGATGCAGAAGGGCAATGCCATCACCCCGCATGACTGGATCCCCTTCTGGCAATGCAAATCCATCGAGCAGCGCAACCAGGATCAGATCAACCGCGCGCCAGAATTTCGCGTGATGACGACCGAGATCGCATCTGACCGCGTGCGCAGCGCGCCGACCTCCGGCAGCTTCTTCACATTTTGGGCGCTGAACCGGTCGATGGGGTTGTATCAGCTCGTGGACGTGACGCCCGGACAAAAGTATCGCTTCAGCGCGTGGGCAAACTTGCTCACCACCGACTCGGATGAATTGCCGCTCAGCTCTTCGCGCGCGCCGGGCGGCCTGCAGGTGCGCGCATGCATCCACACCGCCGGCATCGTCATCCTCGTGCCAAACATGAACGACCCGCGCATGGTGTGCGGGCCGTGGTCACGCCCCTACGATACGTGGGGCGAGGTATCGGTGGATGCCACTGCTGTCGACCGACAGATTGCGGTCATCATCGACACGACCGCCGATTACCCGGTGAAACACAACGACGCACATGTGGATGACGCATCGTTGGTGGCGATCGGCGCCGGCGCTGCGCCCTCTGCGGCAGCAGTGACACCGGCGCAACCCCAGGCCCAGCCACAAGCGCAGGCTCAGGCGGCCACCGGCACAGCTCAGGTGATCGTGAAGACCGAAACGGCTAACGTGCGCACCCAGCCGAGCATCACCTCGCAGATTCTCGCGGCGGTGCCGCGTGGTTCCGCGTATGCGATCACCGCCTACACCAACGACAAACAGTGGTTTCAGATCGCCTACAACAGCGGTGTTGCCTACCTGCACACTTCGGTGGTGGATTTGAACGCGGCAGCACAGGCTGCGCTGGGCATGGCTGCGCAGACAACTCAGCCCGCCGCACAGCCGGCAGCACAAGCGCAACCGGCAGCGAGCGGAAGCGCGCAGGTGGTGGTGAACACAGACGGCAGCCGGCTCAACATTCGCGAGACGCCAACAGCGACCGGCCGCATTCTGGGTAAGGCGGCAGATGGCACAACGCTGGAAGTAAAAGGAATATCACCCGACAAGCAGTGGTGGCGCGTGACGTTTGCCGGTGGCGCCGACGGCACAGCCTGGGTGATGGCGCAATTCGTCACGCCGAATGCCGCCGCAAAACAGCTTGCGGGGCAATAAACTAGCGTGTCTCATGGCGTATCGCTTACGTACAGCCCCACATTGACACCACGAAAATCCTGGTGCGTTGATGGCGTGAGCGCAAGATCGAACCATTGCCGCACCAGGTTGCGCTGATCCCACATCGCCACCTCAGTCTCCACCAGCCACACGCGCGGCGCGCCGGCGATGGCGAGCGTCAGTTCGCCGGCGACGTCGACCTCAGCCATGCCGGCGTTGGTGTAGGGCGCTTCGAGGATGCGGGTTTGATCGAGTGGCTTGCCAAAACGCTCAGCGTAGTAGGTGAAGCTGTGCCGGCCATATGGAATCTGAAACACCACGACATCATCTGGCTGCATGTTCGCCACCAGATATGCTGCAGCGCCGCGCAAATCGGGGCGGATGGGATGGATCCATTGAGCCAGCACGCCCGATAGACTGACTGCGCTCATGACGATCAGCGCAAGCGCGCCTGCCATCCGCCCCACCCTGCCTTCGACATGCAGCCGCGCCACGCCCAACCCCATCAACAAAAACAGCGCCGGCGACGACCACAACAGATAGCGCGGCTGAAAGAGCGGAAAACGCGTGGAGATGAAATAGACTGCCAGCATTGGCGCAATCAGCCAGACCAGCACTGCGATGCGCATGCGCCATGTCTCGCCGGCGCGCCGGCTCAGCACACCGGCCAACGCCAGCGCAATCGCGAAGCCCAGCGCCAACGTGCGGGTCAACATCACGAGCGTATCGCTCGTATGCAGATCGAGCAGCGGCGCGCGCGGATCCAGCCCCAGCGTCCAATTGCTCAGCAGCACATGCGCCATCTGATTCAATGGCACAAAAGCGTGGCCGACGTCGCCGCCCTGCAGAAAGGTGGGCAATTGCCAGGCTGCCATGGGAAGATACGGCAGCGTCAGCAGCGCCAACGCAATCAGTCCGCCGCGCCAATGCCGCCTCGCTTGCGGCCACATGGCAAGGAAGAATGCGACCGCCACGATCAGAAAGATCGGCGAGAGCAGTTGCACATAGAAGCTGAGCGAGACGGCCAGGACGAAAGTCATCCACCACAGCCAGGAGCGCGCGGAACGTGGAGCACAATCTCCATGCTCCACGCTCCATCCCACCGCCCGCACCAGCGCGTAGAGCGCCAGCGTGAGCAGTGCCGGCTGCAGCGAGTACATCTTGCCCTCGCCGGCGTACCACACCAGCACCGGCGCGATGGCCGCAAATCCCATCGCCGCCAACCCAGCTCGCCGGCCAAACAATCGGCTGCCCAGCGCGTACAGCAGCGCCACCAGCAGCACGCCGAACAGCACTGAAAAAAAGCGCAGCACAAAATCGTTGACGCCGGCGAGCGCAAACCAACCGCGCAGCATCAGGTGATATAGCGGGCCGTTGAAGCCGGTGCTGGTGAAATTTGCAAGGATGGCGCTGAGCGGCTCGAAGGCAAAACGCACCGAGTCAACCTCATCGCGCCACAGGCTTTCGCCGGTGAGGTTCACACTGCGCAGCGCAAAGGCGACAAACAACACAAGATGCGGCGCGAAGCGCAACCACCGTTCGGGCTTGAGAATCACTGCGGCAATTGTAGCGATTGCAGATTCTTGATTTCGGATTTTGGATTTACGATTGGCACGCAGTGAGGCCAGACCCTCAATCTGCGACCCAAAATCCAAAATGACTACAAAATTGATTCTCGACACCGACATCGGCTCAGATATCGATGACGCCGTGTGCCTGGCCTATTTGCTGGCACAACCCCAATGCGATCTGCTCGGCATCACCACCGTGAGCGGCGAGCCGGCGCAGCGCGCAATGATGGCGAGTGCGCAATGCAAGGTAGCAGGCAAGGCCGTGCCCATCTACGCCGGCGCGGAGTTGCCGCTGCTTGTCGCCCCGCGCCAGCCAAAATGCCCGCAGGCGGATGCGCTTTCGCGCTGGGAACACGACACGAACTTCAAAGCCGGCGAAGCGATTGAGTTCCTCCGCCACACCATCCGCGCCAACCCGGGCGAAGTGACGCTGCTCGCCATCGGCCCGCTCACCAACATCGCCCTGCTCTTCAAGACTGACCCCGAGATTCCAGCGTTGCTCAAGTCGCTGGTGCTTATGGGCGGCCTGTTTGACACAAACAAACTGCGCAATTGGAAGGGCGGCAAATGGGAGTGGAACATCTACTGCGATCCGCACGCAGCGGCCATCGTGTATCGCGCCGGCGCGCCGGCCCATCGCTCCATCGGCCTCGATGTGACCACGCACGTGACGATGGATGCGCCAGAAGTGCGCCGACGATTCCAAACGAAACTGCTGCGGCCAGTGCTGGACTTTGCTGAGGTGTGGTTCCAACATGCCGAGACCATCACCTTTCACGACCCGCTGGCTGCGGCAACGATCTTCGATGACGGCATCGTGACCTATGAGCACGGGCAGACGCGGGTTGAACTGCACGATCCCGACGACTTCGCAGTGACGCAGTGGCAGGCCGGCCCTGGCGGCGCGCAGGAGATCGCGACAACCGTCAACGCCGCTGCATTCTTCACGCACTACTTCGGCGTGTTCGAGTAGCCAGCCTCCGTATAATCCGCTGCGATGACCACGCACACGTCACAGATGACACTCGATGAGCAAGTGGCCTGGCTGATGCAAGGCACGGATTACGGCGATGCGCAACTCGCCGAGAACATGGCGCGCGAGTTGCGCAGCCGGCTTGAAAACAGCCACAAAACCGGCAAGCCACTCAAAGTGTATTGCGGCTACGACCCGCGCACGTCCGACCTGCACCTCGGCCACACCATCACCATGCGCAAGTTGCGCCAGTTCCAGGAACTGGGGCACGAAGTCACCTTCCTGATCGGCAACTACACCTCGCTGCTGGGTGACCCCAGCGACAAGGACAAGGCGCGTGACCTGCTCACCGTCGAAGATGTGGCGCGCAACGCGCAGACCTATGCCGAGCAAGCCTTCAAGATCCTGGAGAAAAGCAAGACGCGCGTGCGCTACAACGCCGAATGGTTAGGCGAATTGTCTTTTCTGGATGTGATCAAACTGGCGCAGAACTTCACCGTGCAGCAATTCATGACGCGCGAGAACTTCGCGCTGCGTCTGGAGAAGGGCGAGCCGATCTACCTGCACGAGACGTTCTACGCCCTGATGCAGGGTTACGATGCGGTGGCGCAGGAGACCGATGTGCAAGTTGGCGGCACCGATCAGCTTTTCAACATCCTCACCGCCGGCCGCAAGTTGCAAGATGCGCATGGTCAGCGCCCGCAGATCGGCGTGTTCGTCAAGATTCTGCCGGGCACCGACGGCGTGATCAAGATGTCCAAGTCGCTCGGCAATCACATCCCGATTCTGGCGACGCCTGAAGACATGTACGGCAAGGTCATGTCGATCCCCGACAGCGCAATCGAGATCTACTTCGAGCTGGCAACGCGCTATACGCCGGCGCAAATCGTCGAGGTGAAGCGCAAGCTGGCCGAGGGCATCAACCCGCGCGACGTGAAGATGGAGCTGGCGCGCGAGATCGTCGGCATCTTCCACGGCGACGCCGGCGCGCAGCGCGCCGAAGCACAGTTCAAGGAAGTCTTCCAGAAGAAGGGTCTGCCCGACGACATGCCTGAATTTGTTGTCGCGCCAGGGCAGAGCGTGGTGGATGTGATTGTGGCGCAGCACTTCGCCGCATCGAAGGGCGAGGCGCGCCGGTTGATCGCCGGCGGCGGCGTGTATCTGGATGGCCGCACTGTGACGGACGCGGCTGAAATGCCGCAGCCGCCGCAAATTTTGCAGGTCGGCAAGCGCCGGTTCGCGAAATTGATCGTTGGTTAACGGCGCTCATCCCAACCCTCTCACTGCGGGAGAGAGAGCCAGAATGAACCGCATCATCGTGGTCGGCACGACCGGCAGCGGCAAGACCACGCTGGCAACAGCGCTGGCGCGGAAGATGCTTTGTCCATTCATCGAACTCGATGCGCTGTTCTGGAACCCAGGCTGGGTGCAGACGCCGCGCGATGAATTTCGCCGGCGCGTAGCCGAGGCGATTGCGCCGGAGCGCTGGGCTGCCGGCGGCAACTACAGCAGCGCGCGCGACCTGATCTGGCAGCGCGCCGACACGCTGGTGTGGCTGGATTACCCGCTGCCGCTGATTCTTGCGAGGCTGTTCAAGCGCACCGTGCGACGCATCATCACGAAGGAGATGTTGTGGGCCGGCAACCGCGAGAGCTTCCGCAACACATTTCTCAGCCGCAATTCGCTCTTCTTGTGGGCGCTGAAATCGAACCCAGCACAACGCCGCACATTCCCCGTTGAATTGCAAAAGCCGGAATATGCCCACCTGCGCGCCTTTCACTTTCGCCAGCCGCGCGAGACGCAAGTGTGGCTGGATCATTTCTGACCATGCAAGGCGCCCTGAACGCAGCTCAAAGCGCCAAGAGCAAAGCGATCAACTTGCGCGTATCAATCCCGAAAGACACCCGGGCACATTCTTCAACATCGTGCGGCGCCTCTTGTTCAGGATACGTTGCACACTTGCGCGATTGCCGCTACACCTAAGCCACCATGACGCAGCTGACCTATTCGCATGACGGATTCGCCGGCCTCATCGGCGCAGCACGGCGCGATATCACACCGCCCATCGGCATCTACAACCGCAACTGGGGTGCAGCCGAGAACGATGTCGCACTCGGCATCCACCGTCCGCTCACCGTCACTGCGCTGGCACTAAAAGAGCGCGCAGATGCGCCTCCGCTCATGTTGCTCTCGCTCGACCTGGGCTGGTGGCGCACCCGCGAGGATGAGTGGGAGTGCCGCAATGCCGTGCTGAACGCGCTCGGCGTCGATGAGGCGCGCGTGCTGATCCACCTCACGCACACCCACAGCGGACCGAGCATCTGCCGCGAAGACAGAGACCGGCCCGGCGGCCAGTTCATCGATCCCTATCTCGATCATGTCATTGCGATGTGTGTCGAGGCGGCAGTGGAGGCCGGCACAACAGCAACGCCGGCAACGCTGCAATGGGCGGTTGGCAAATGCGCGCTCGCCAAGAACCGCGACCTGCCCGACCCCGATCAATCACGCATCGTGTGCGGCTTCAATCCCGCCCTGCCGGCGGACGACACCTTGCTCGTGGGCCGTGCAGCAGACGCAAACGGCAAACCCATTGCCACCCTTGTCAACTACGCCTTGCACCCCGTCACCCTGGCCTGGCAAAACGCGCTGATCTCGCCGGATTTTGTCGGCGCGATGCGCGAGGTGGTCGAGGCGCGCACGGCGAACGCACCATGCCTGTTCCTGCAGGGCGCGAGCGGCGAACTGGCGCCGGCGCAGGAATACACCGGCGACGTCGGCATCGCCGACCAAAATGGCCGCGCGCTTGGCTTCGCTGCGCTGGGTGTGCTGGAGGGGATGCTGCCGGCGGGCAAACAACTCGCTTACGCCGGCACGGTGGAGAGTGGCGCGCCGCTCGCAACATGGGCGCTGCAAGATGCCGCACCGCTGCCGCGACTTGAGGCCATCATCATCGAGCAGCCGCTTGCCCTGAAAGACACATTACAGTCATTGGCAGAGATTGAAGCCGAGTTGAAAGCCGCGACCGACACCTTCATGATCGAACGATTGCGCCGGCGGCGGCGATTACGCCGCATCGTGGGGGATGGCCCGGCAGCAACGCAACGCATCTGGCTGTGGCGCGCCGGCGACGCCATCGTGGTGGCAAACGCAAATGAGGCTTATTCAGCATTGCAGGTGGAATTACGCCGACGTTTTGCCGGCAAGATCATCGCTGTGCTGAACATCACCAACGGCGGCTGGGCCTACCTGCCTGAGCGCGACATGTACGACCGCGATCAATATCAGGTCTGGCAAACGCCCTTCGCGCGCGGCTGCCTGGAGCAAACCATGGAGGCCTGTGTTGCAGCGATTGAAGAACTGATGCCGTAATGCGCGGCATATCTTTGCGTTCTACTTTCCGACGAACTGCAGCCAGGCATTCTACGTTTCGGATGCGCGCTGAAAAAATCTGAGACAATCGGCAGCCGCGAAAGCGACTTTGGAATGAAACCGTTTTTGTCTCTCGTCATCCCGGCTTACAACGAGACCGCCAACATCAACGCCGGCGCGCTCAAAACCGTCGCAACATATCTGTCGAAGCAGGCTTTCACCTACGAAGTGATCGTGGTGGATGACGGCAGCGAGGACGACACCGCTGCATTGGCTGAGGCGTTTGCGCGCGCGCACCCCAACTTTCGCGTGGTGCGCAATCCACATCGCGGCAAGGCGTTTACGGTGGCAACCGGCTTGCAGGCCGGCGAAGGTCAGGTGGTCTTGTTCAGCGACATGGATCAGGCCACACCCATCCATGAAGCAGAAAAGCTGCTGCCATTTTTTGAGCAGGGCTTCGACGTGGTGATCGGCTCGCGCGGCAGCTACCGCCACAACGCGCCGTGGTGGCGCAAGCTCATGTCGCGCAGTCAGGTCGTGCTGCGCAATGTGATCCTCGGCTTTCGCGACATCACCGACACGCAATGCGGCTTCAAGGCCTTTCGCGGCAGCGCGGTGAACCCCATCCTCGATCGGCTGTCTGTCTTCAGCCAGAAAAATGTAACCAGTGTGCAGGGCGCAACAGTGACCGCCGGCTTCGACGTGGAGATGCTCTTTGTCGCGCAAAAACTCGGCTATCGCATCAAGGAGGTGCCGGTGGAATGGGACTACCGCCATTCGCGCCGTGTCAACCTGCTGAAGGATTCCCTGCGCGGCGTGCAAGAACTTTTGCGTATTCGCGGCGCCGACCTCAAGGGCGCATACAGTGGCAAGGCAAGTTTGGAACCTGGAGATTGAGCCAATACGCCATTGGTCATTGCGCCATGGCACGCAGCAGTGATTCAATGGCTGAATGGCTCAATCACCCAATGACGCGATGTTTGATCTCATCGGCTTCGGCGCAGTGGCGATTGACCACCTGATGTATGTCGATGCGTTTCCCCCGCCAAACGTAAAGACCTACGTCATCCGCAGCGAGCAACAGTGCGGCGGGCTGACGGCAACAGCGTTGGTGGCGGCACAGCGGTTGGGCGCGCAATGCGCCTATGCCGGCACACTCGGCCATGATGATGGCTCGAATTTTGCGCTGGAAGTCATGCAGCGCGAGGGCATCGACGTATCGCATGTGGTTTTTCGCGAAAACGCCGGCCCCATCCGCGCAGCAGTCATTGTCGGCCTCGACCGCGCCACGCGCAACATCTTTCCCGAGCATCCTGCCATCGCCGGCGCAGCCGACGACCAGCCTGACGCCTCTGTCATTCGCGCATCGAAGGTGGTTTTCGTCGATCATCTGGGCATGGCCGGCATGATCCGCGCCGCGACCATTGCGCGAGACGCCGGCATCGCCGTCGTGTGCGATGTCGAGCGCGACCTGCCCAACTTCGAAGCGCTGCTTGCGCTGGTCGATCATGTGGTGATGAGCGAGGATTTCGCGTTGCAGTTGACCCATGTCACGCAGCCTGAGGCAGCGACGCGGGCGTTGTGGACGCCGGCGCGCGCGCTGGTGGCAGTGACGTACGGCGAGCAGGGCTGCTATTTCACCGAAGATGGCGAAACTGTATGGCATCAACCTGCATTCAAAGTCGAGGCCATCGACACGACTGGCTGCGGCGATGTCTTTCACGGAGCGTATGCAGCGGCGCTGGCGAAGGGGATGCCGGCGGCCGAGCGCATCCGTTTTGCCTCAGCGGCTGCGGCATTGAAGGCAACCCAGCGCGGCGGGCAGGCCGGCGCGCCGACGCTCGCGCAGGTCGAGACCTTTCTGCGATCAGCCAAACTTTGAACGCCGCGCCACACAGCCAACCGCGCAAGAGCAAAGGCTCTGGCCGCATGGCCTTCAGCGTGCTTGCCGTCATTCCGCCGCTGCGTTAGCGCTCACTCCGCCGACGCGAGCAGCCGTCGCGCATGCTCGCGCAGGGCATCGCGCAGTGCCGCCGGCTCGCGAATGACAAAGGGATGGCTGATCCGCGCGATCTTTTGCGCCAGCCAATACACATCATCGGTGCGACCGCGCATCAACACCCCGCCGACCTGCGGCTCCAGCCAGAACTCATCTTCTGGCACTTCCAATCGCACGACCTCCAGTGGCGCGCGGATGAATACCTCAACCGGATGCTTGCGCGGCAACAGCTTCATCGACTCTGCCAGATACGCCATCACATCGAAGCTGGCCGGCCGCTCATAGTGCGCATCGAGTAACTGCAGATCGAGAATGCGGTCGAGTCGGAAAGACCGCATGCCGCGCCGCAGATGACAAAAGCCGGCGGCATACCAGTTGCCGCTGCGAAAGGCCAGGCCATAGGGATCGAAGTCGCGCTCGGTTTCATCCTCGATGGCCGAGCGATAGCGCAGATGAACCTGCTGCTGGTTCTGCGCGGCCACGCTCAGCGTCATCATCACCTGGCTGTTCAGCGCGATGAACGCCGGCTGCAAGTCGAGCGCAATTGCCTCGGAAAGCGAGCGCACCCGCCGGCGCAGCGCGCTCGGCATCACGCGCTCCAGCTTGGCCAGCGCGCTTTCGACCGCCGGCGCTGCATCACCCAACCCAAGCCGGCGGGCCGCCAGCAGGCCGACAATCAACGCGGTTGCTTCGTCATCGGTGAACATCATCGGCGGCAGCTTGTAGCCGGCGCCCAGCGTATATGCGCCATTGCGGCCGCGCTCGGCCACCACCGGAATGCCGAGGTCTTGCAGCATCTCGATATAGCGCCGCACAGTGCGCACATCCACTTCAAGCCGCTGCGACAACTCTGTGCCTGTCAGCCGGCCATGCGTCTGCAGCATCTCCAGCACCGCCAGCACGCGCGTCGTCGGGTGATACATCGTCCCTCCACCAACGAAGTTATCGCAGAAATCCCACAGATAACCCCACAAAATCAATAGCCTATTCGCAACGCCGAAATGCCTTGTAATCAGCCAAAAACTCGCCGCAAGTCTACATCAAAACAGGACACAAATCGTCCTATATCCGCGCTACGATGAAACCAGCAACTTGCGCGGCATCAGAAGCGCGCAAGGGTTCGGGATTGCCATGTGCGGGAGGAGGCAGCAATGATCAGGAACGAAGCGAGGGAATCGAATCCAAGCCGGCGCGCGCCGTCAGCATCGGAGCAAAAGCCGCCGAGGCAGCCAAACTGGCTCAAGCGCCTCTTTGGCGCAGGCGTCGCTGGCAAAGCCAGGCCGGCAACCAAGTACACGAAAGTGCAGCGCGGTTCCGTCGTTGAAGATCAGGAAATGTTGCTGGTGTGAATCAGCATGAAAACCATGAAAATGATGGCACAGATCACCGTTGAACAGGTTCGCGCCAAGGCCGCCAGCCACTCGCTGTTTACCGCTGGTGACGCAGCAGAATCGGTGCTGCGACTGGGCTTCGTGCAAGCCGACCCAATTCAAGCGCCGGCGCGCGCGCAAGATCTCATTTTGCGCCAGCGCGTGACAGACTACAAAGTTGGCGATCTGGAGCGCTTATATCCGCGCGCTGAAATTGAAGAGGATGTGCTGCACGTGTATGGCTTCATGCCGCGCACGACCAGCCGGCTGATGCGGCCTCGCCCCTTCGAGTCACACCTCGATCACGAGCATCCCGAACTTGCCGACAACATCCTGTCCTTCGTGCAGGCGAATGGTCCGACCAGCCATCGCGACCTTGAGCAACACTTCGGCGGCTTGCGCACGCGTGGCTACTGGGGCAATCAGGCCAAAGTCACCACGCTCATGCTCGACCTGCTGCACTATCGCGGCAATCTGCGCGTGGCAGTGCGCAAGGGCAACGAGCGCTTCTACACAGTTGCCGCCGGGCCGCAATCACCGATGGCATCCGAAGATCGCCTGCGCAAGCTGGTCCTGCTGTTGATGCAGTTGTATGCGCCGTTGTCGTTGCCGGGCCTGCGCGATTTGATGTCGCGCCTGAGCTTTGCCGCGCCGGCGTTGGGAAGCCGGCGCTCCATCATCCAGCGCATGGTGGAACAGGGCGAACTCGACCAGTGCGAGGTCGATGGCATGATCTACACATGGCCGGCGCACACGACTTTTACATCGCATGACGATAATGAAATGCGGCTGCTTGCGCCATTTGACCCAATCGTATATGACCGCGCGCGGTTTGAACACCTGTGGGGCTGGCCATATCGCTTTGAAGCATATACGCCGGCTTCAAAGCGCAAATGGGGTTACTATGCGCTGCCCATGTTGTGGCGCAACGAGGTAATTGGCTGGGCGAATGTGCGGCTACAGGATGGCAAGCTGCATGTGACGCCAGGCTTTGTGGAACGCCGGCCGACCGAGCGCGCATTTTCGGCCGCTTACAAGCGTGAAGTGGAGCGGCTGGAGGATTTTCTCAGACCACGCGACAAAACACAGGAGAGACATGACCACGACAACTAATTCCATTTCGGCTGAACTTTTCACAAAGGCGCTTTTCATACTGCTCGACGAAACATTCGACAACGTGCAAGGCTTCTATCTCGACAAAGGCACTTCGCTGTTCGAGACGCTGGCGACGATCACCGCTGAAGAAGCGTCGATCCCTGTTGGCGGCAAATGCGCCACATTGGCGGCGCAGGTGAAGCATGTCGCGTTCTACCTGGATGTCATCGAGAAAAGCGTGCGCAGCGGTGAGTATGCAAAAGTTGATTGGAGCGAAATCTGGCGCACCACGAGCGCGGTGACGCCAGCAGAATGGGAGGCGATCAAGATCGGTTTGCGCGCGAGCTATGATCGCACCAAGGCGCTCCTGAAAGATACGACCGACTGGAAGGATGAATCCATCATCGGCGGCCCAATTGCGGTCATCGCCCATTGCGCCTATCACCTCGGTGAGATTCGGCAGGCGCTTTGCACCATCAAGCAATGAGAGATCCTTTGTCTGTTCCCTCATCCCAGCCGGCCGAACTCTTTTTCCAGCTGTAGCGTGCTGATCTGAATCATGGTAGGCCGGCCATGTGGGCAGGTGCGCGGGCTTTCACACGCTTCCAGGTCGCGCACCAGCGCGGCCATCTCGGCGAAGCTCAATGTGCGGCCGGCCTTGATCGCCATGCGCTTGCACACACGCCGCAGCACGCGCGCCTCAAGGTCTTTGCGCAATACCGCATCACCGGCTTCCAGATCGCCGATGATCTCGCGCACAGCTGCCGCGATGTCGTCCTGGATCATCAGCGCCGGCACGCTGCGCACCAGAAAGGTGTTGCCGCCAAATGGCTCGATGTCGAAACCGATATCGCGCAGCGCATCGAGATTCGCTTCGAGCAGATAGGCTGAATCCGCCGGCGCACTCACCGGCACAGGATCGAGCAGCGCCTGTGCCGGCACGCTGCCCAATTCGTGTTGCGCCAACAACCTCTCCCACAGCACGCGCTCATGCGCGGCGTGCTGATCGATGAGATAAAGCCCTTCCGGCCCCTCAGCAAGGATATAAGTGAGCGCGAGTTGGCCGAGAATGCGCAGTGCCGGCAGGTTGCGCGTAGTGATCGGCATCTGCGGGTTGATGGCCGATTGTGATTGCGACGACGCCGGCGGCCATGTGCCGGTCACCTGTCGCGCAATGCCGATACGATCCCACGTTTCGCTGCCGGCCAGCGGCCGTTGCGCCTCGATGATCTGATCGGCGGGCGCCGGCGCAGCAGATTCACCCTCCGGCGAGCGCGTGACGAACAGCGCACGGGCGCCGTCACCCGAACTCGGCAGGCCAAAGCCCGATCCCAACACCGATGGCGACTCCGGCGGCGCCATGTTATCGAGCAAGGCCCTGCGCACCGCGCGCTGCACCGCACTGAACACACCATCTGCATCGCGAAAGCGCACCTCGGCCTTTGCCGGATGCACATTCACATCCACCTCATCGCTTGGCGCCTGCACCAGCACAACCGCGATTGGATATCGGCCCGTCATCAGCAGCGTGTGATAGGCCTGAATGACGGCATAGCTCAACTTCGTATCCTGCACGGGCCGGCCATTCACGAACAGCGTGATCTTGCTGCGATTGCTGTGGTCGTGTGTAGGCAGCGCAGCATAACCTGCAACCCCATACGCCTGGCGCGCTACAGCTGGCACAGCTTCGTTTGCAGCTTGCGCATCAGCATTCGACACCGCCACCATCTGCGCTGCCACGTCCGTGCCATAGACCTCGACGAGGACATCGCGCAGATTGCCTGTGCCAAGCGACTGGAAAGTCTGCTTGCCATCATGCGCCAGCGTGAAGCGAATATGTGGATACGCCAGCGCATAGCGCGTGACGATGCCATCAATATGACCGCGCTCGGTCTGATTGGATTTCAGGAATTTCAAGCGCGCCGGCACCCGCGAGAACAGATGCTCGATCGTCATCGTCGTGCCGGCGGTGCGGCCGATGCGTTCCTCAGCCACGAGGTTGCCGTTGTCGAAGCGCAACAGCGTGCCGGTGGCCTCGTCGGCATGGCGCGTGACGCACGCAACCTGGCTGACCGAAGCGATGCTGGCAAGCGCCTCACCGCGGAAGCCAAGCGTGTGGATCGACGACAGGTCATCGATGCTGTTCAGCTTGCTGGTGGCGTGGTGCTGGAAGGCGAGCGCCACTTCGCCGGCGCGAATGCCGCTGCCATCGTCAGTGATGCGGATGAGGCGCTTGCCGCCCTCAAGACACTCGATGCGAATGTCGCGCGCGCCAGCGTCGATGGCGTTCTCGATCAACTCCTTGACCGCCGAGGCCGGCCTTTCCACCACTTCGCCGGCGGCAATGCGCGCCACCAACGTCTCGGGGAGCAATTGAATGGGCATGTGAATGTCGCGAAGCGCAGATTGTAATCAAGCGACATGAGCGCACGGTGATTGCGCAACCCGCCCTTTCACAATCGCACCTCGCTGCCCGTCGTCGCCGATTCGACCGCCGCCAGCGCGATCCGCAGCGCCTGCAAGCCGTCGCCGGCAGTGACGCGCAGCGGCGCGTCATGCGCCAGCGCCTCATAAAACTCCTGCGCCTGCAACGCGTAGGGGTTGGCCGGCAGGCCGCCGGTGTCCCTCGAATCGAACTCGATGCGCCCGGCATCACCGATCAGGTCGAACGTGGTGCGAAAGGTTTTTGGCGGCATGGCCCACGATCCTTCCACGAACGTCACTGCGCCATTCACATGTGTGAGCAACACCAGTCCGTGCTGCGCCGCCGGCTTGCCCCACGCGCTTGCGGCAATGGCCTTCACGCTGGTTACGTCGCCGGCCAGCCAACGCGCAAAGTCGTAATCATGGATGCTCATGTCGAATAGCACACCACCGGATTGCAGCAGGTCGGCGAACCAACTGCCTTCCGGCGCAAGCAGCATCGAATTCAAGCGCGCCATACGCATCAACTTCACGTTGCCAATCTCGCCGGCAGCCACGCGCGCCTTCGCATCAGCATAGGCGGGAAAATAGCGCAGCACATGCGCCAGCAGCAACTTCACGCCGGCGGCAGCGCATACATCAATCATGTGTTGCGCATCTTCAACACTCTGCGCAAATGGCTTCTCGCACACCACGTGCTTGCC
>JBDHWI010000072.1:0-19008 GCA_039810125.1 Thermoflexales bacterium
AGCGTGCCGGTGCGCGGGTCCTTCACGATGTCGGCCTCGACGCCGAACACCTCGCGCAGCATCGCCGGCGTCATGACGGCGTCGGGCGCGCCGGTTGCGATCACCTTGCCATCGCGCATGGTGATCAGGTGATGCGTGTGGCGCGCGGCCAGATTCAAATCATGCATCACCACCACGATGGTGCTGCCGGCGCGGTTCAAATCGCGCAGCAGGTGCATCACCTCGATCTGGTGCGACATGTCCAGATAGGTGGTCGGCTCGTCCAGCAGCAGGATGCGCGTCTCCTGCGCCAGCGTCATGGCAATCCATGCGCGTTGCCGCTGCCCGCCGCTCAGCGCATCCACGGCTCGATTCGCCAGCGGTTCCATGCTGGTCATGGCCAGCGCGTGTTGCGTGGCGCGCTCATCTGCGTCCGTCCACTGCTGAAACCAGCGCTGGTGCGGATAGCGCCCCTGCGCCACCAGTTCGCGCACGGTCAGCCCTTCTGGCGCGACCGGGCTTTGCGGCAGGATGCCCAGTTGCTTCGCCAGATCGCGGGTCGGCATCTTGTGGATGGCTTTGCCGTCCAGCAACACTGCGCCATGGCGCGGCTTGAGCAGGCGCGACAGGCCGCGCAACAAGGTGCTTTTGCCGCAACCATTGGGCCCCACCAGCGCCGTGATTTGCCCAGCCGGCACGATCAAATCCATCTCGGCCACGATGGGCGGCCCATCGTAGGCCAGGGTTAAGGATTCAGTCTTGAGCATGTTCGAACGAATTGCGGCTAGCGGCTTTGGCGCCACAGCAGATAAACGAAGAACGGCGCGCCGATGAGCGCTGTGATGATGCCGGCTGGAATTTCTGCCGGCGAAAGCGCCACGCGGCCAATGAAGTCGCTGGCGACGACCAGCAGCCCGCCAATCATGGCGCTGATGCAGAGGTTGCCCTCGTGACCAGGCCCGACCATGCGCCGGCTGAGGTGCGGCGCGACTAGGCCGACGAAGCCAAGCGCGCCGACCTGGCTGATGGCCGCTGCCGTCAACCCGACTGCCGCCAGCAGCAACAGCCCGCGCTGCGCCTGCATGTGGACGCCCAGGCCGCGCGCCACGTCGTCGCCGAGGTGGAAGGCATTCATCTGCGCGGCATGAAACAGCACCAGCGGCACGAACACGATGCACCAGGGCAGCAGCGCGATCAGGTTGTTCCACGAGCGGGCGTAGATGCTGCCGGTCAGCCAAAACAGGGCGCGCTGTGCGATCTCTGGCGGCGCGCGCAGCAACAGGATCGTCTGCGCCGCGCCCAGCACGCTGGCCAGGCCGATGCCGACCAGGATCAACCTGAGCGGCGAATCGCCGTTGCGCCATGCCAGCAGATAGATCAGCAGCGCAACGAGCAGCCCGCCCAGCAGCGCTGCGAGCGGCAGGGTGACGGCGGTCGCCATCGGCACTGCCACGATCATGATGACCGCACCCAGCCCTGCGCCGGCGGCCACGCCGGTGATGTCGGGTGAAGCGAGCGGGTTTCGCGTGAGCGTTTGGATGACGCTGCCGGCCAGTCCCAGCATTGCACCCACCAGCCAGGCCACCAGCACGCGCGGCAGGCGCAACGTGTTCACCACGAAGTCGTAGTCCTTCACGTTGTCGGTGGGCAGGTGCAGCAAGGTGCGCAACACATCCAGCGGCGCGATGGCAACCTCGCCTGTGCCAACGCTCCAGACCATGATGCCGATGGTAGCCAGCAGCATGATCAGCAGCATGGCCGGCACGCGCCGGTCGAGCTTGAGCGAGAATGCGCCGCCTGGCCCGCGCACCACGCGCCACGGCTGCCTTGCCGGCGTCGCTGGCGTCATCGCTTCACCTTCAATCGCACCAGCGCCACAAACACGGGCCCGCCAATCAGGGCGGTCATCACGCCGATGGCGATCTCATTCGGTCGCGCGATCAAGCGCCCCAGCACATCCACGCCAACCAGAAACGTCGCGCCGACCAGCATGGCGTAGGGCAGCGTCCAGCGGTAGTCGTTGCCGGTGAAGAAGCGCACTGCATGGGGGATGACCAATCCGACAAAACCGATCGGTCCCGCCAGCGCCACGCTTGCGCCGGCCAGCACCACGACGATGGCGGCGCAGACTGCCTTGACCCAGCCGGCGCTCTGACCCAGCCCGCGCGCGATGTCTTCACCCAGCGACAGGGTGGTGATCTGCCGGCCGATCAGCAGAGAGGTTCCCAGCCCGAGGGCGATGAAGGGCAGGGCCTGCCTGACCATTGCCATGTCGCGCCCGGCCACGCTGCCGGCCAGCCAGAAGCGCACCTCTTCATAGGTGCGCTGGTCGAACAGCAGCATCGCTGTGGTGAACGACGCCAGGAATGCTGTCACGGCCGCGCCGGCGATGATGAGCTTGAACGGCGTTGCGCCGCCGCGCCCGAACGAGCCGAGCAGGTACACCAGGCCGGCGGTTGCCGCTGCGCCAGCGAAGGCAAACAGCGCATAGGCGCTGAGCGTGCTGACGCCGAGGAAATACACTGCGCCCACCACTGCCAGTGCTGCGCCGGCTTCGATGCCGAGCAGGCCAGTGTCGGCCAGTGGATTGCGCGTCAGCCCTTGCATGATGGCGCCGGCCACCGCCAACGACGCGCCGACCAGCGCCGCCGTCAGCGCGCGCGGGATGCGCAACGTTTGGATGATCAGGTGCTGCGTGTTTGCGGGATTGAACGCTAAGATGCTTTGCAAGACTGTGTGCGGGTCGATATCGGCTGCGCCAAAGGTGATGCTGCTGAACACAGCCAGCGCGAGCGCAACGCCGCACACGGGCAGGCCGAGCAGCAGCACGGACAGCGCGCGCCGGCGCGAGGCGGCGGGTTTGGCGGGTGCAAGCGTTGCGCACATGGGCGGTTCAGGTCTGGCGCGCGCGCATCAGCAAGGCTTGCATGGCCGGCCGAAAGTCGGTGGTCTTGTCGATGGGTTGTTCAAACGCCACGCGCACCAGCGCCACGCGCTCGCCGGCCATCACCTTCAGCTCCACCCCGTTTTTGTCGGCGTTTTGCAAGGTGGCGTCGGTTGCCCATGCCTGGCCGGCCAGGCGGTGCGCCAGCAGCAACATCTCGTCGCGGTGGTCTTCGTTGATGTGGGCAGCGATCCCCGCCACAAATTTGGCGGGGAGGGCTGTGTCATTTTCGAGGTTGCTCATTCGGCTTTCAGCGCATTTGCAATGTCGTCCAGGATGACCATGGCCGCCAGCGGGCCGCCGACGCTGGTCCACACTGCGCCATCCACCTGCGCCACATGGTTGTTCTTCACGGCATTCATCTGTTGCACCAGCGGGTTTTTCAAGGCGGTCTCCAGCGCTGCCGCGCCATCGGGATTCAGCGCGCCCCAGAACAGCCACTCGGCATCGATCAGATCGAGCTTTTCAAGGCTGATCGGGTCGCTGTGCGCGCCATCCTCGCCGGCCAGTTCGTCAAGGCCGGCCGGCCGACCAAGGCCGGCATCAGCCAGCACGCGGCTTGAGAAAGTGTACGCCATCATCACCACCGGGCCTTGCGGCATCCAGCGCACCACGTTGGCCTCGGCGGGTTTGTCCGCCGGCAGCGATGCCTTCACGGCGGCGGCGCGTTGGTCATAGTCTGCCATGAATGCATCGGCCTTTGCCGATTGGTTCAACATGCCGGCGATTTGCTTGAAGGCCGTCTTCCAGTCGTCGGTGCGCTTGTAGGTGGCAACCACCGGCGCGATCTTGGAAAGTTCCGGCAACAGCGCCTCGATCTGCGGGATCATCGCGCCGGCCAGAATCACGTCTGGCTGCAACGCCACGATTTTCTCAAGCGATGGCTCGGCCAGCGTGCCAACCGAGACGATGCCGCCGGCCTTGTCGTTCAGATACGCTGGCAGACCGGTTTGTCCGCGCCCGTTCACCGAGCCGACTGGCTTGAGACCCAGCGCCAGCGCGGCATCCAGGTCGAGTTCGCTCAAGGTCACGATCCGCTGCGGGTTGGCCGGCACGGTGACGGCTGTGCCACGCGCATCGGTGACGTTTACTGTCTCGGAGGCGGTTGCGCTTTCGCTGGCCGGCACAGGGGTGGCCGCCGGCGCAGGGAGCTGGGTGGCTGCGGGTGGCGGCGCTGCCGGCGCGGTTGAACATGCGCCTAGCAGCGCGATCATGCCAGCCATCAAGATTGGCAACAAACGAGATTTCATCTGGTTACTCCTATATCTTTTAAGGGGATCAGCGAACGATCATAGGGTGGCGCAGATGCAAAACCAAGCACAAGGGGCAAGCCAGGGCGTTAACCCCGGTTTACTGCGTTATTTTGAAGGGCTTGCGCCCGCGGCGTGATTCTGGTTGAGTGGCAATGGCCCCGGCGATCAACCCTCTGCCGGTGCGCGCAGCCGCGTTTGCGCCAGCTGCACCGCCTGTTCGCTTGTATCGATGCCGAACCAGCGCCGGCCCAGCGATTGCGCAGCCACCAGCGCCGTGCCACTGCCACAGAATGGGTCCAACACCATATCGCCGGCGTTCGACGATGCTGCCACGATGCGCTCCAGCAGCGCGAGCGGCTTCTGGGTGGGGTAGCCGGTGCGCTCGCGACTGACGTTGATGACGGCCGGCATCTCCCACACGTCGCGCAGCAGAACGTCGGCATAGTAACCTTCGCCGTCACGCTGCGCGTTGAAGAAGCGCTTGCCGTAGCGCACACGCTCTTTTTGTGGGTGAAAGGTGTAATCGTTCGATGCGGTATAGAACAAAATCACATCGTGCTTGCGGGCGAAGTGGCGCTTGCCGGCGCCGCCGGTGCGATAGGCCCAGATGATTTCGTTGCGAAAGTTGTCGCGTCCCAACAGCGCGTCCAGCATCAGGCGCAGATACGCGCCCATCTTCGGGTCGCCATGCAGATACAAGCTGCCGGCGGGTTTCAACACGCGTCGCAATTGTGTCAAGCAGGGCGCGAGCGCGGCGCAGAAGGCGAGCGCAGCACCCTCGCCGATGACAGCGCGCAGGGCTTCGAGCGCGCCGGCGAGCTTTGCATCGCTCCGCGCAAGCGCGTGCCGGTATTCGTCCGCATCCCAGCGCCAGGTGTCGTGGAAGCGCGGGCCTTCCTGTTGCTTGCCAGTGGCGAAGTAGGGCTTGCCGCTGTTGAAGGGCGGGTCGGCGTAGATCAGGTCGATGCTGGCGTCCGGCACGCATTCGCGCAGCACTGCGACGTTGTCCCCCAATAGCAGCGACGATTGCAGCATCTCAGACGAGAAATGTGAAATGAAAAACGAGAAAAATGCGCGTCATTCCTCTTTGCCCACCAGCTTGTCATAGAGCGTGGTGAACTCTTCGTCAGAGTAGAACGCGATCACGATCTTGCCGCCCTTGCGGCTGCGCTGCAAATTCACCTTCGTGCCGAGCACCTGGCGCAGCCGGCTCTCATATTCCTTCGCGCCTTCCCATCTCTCGCGCTTTTCGCTGTTCGCCGGCTTGGGCGGCGTCATCAGCCGGCGCACCAGTTCCTCGGTTTGGCGCACGCTCAGTTGCTCGCGGGTGATCTCCTCCAACGCATACACCTGCACGTCCGCCGTCATGCCCTGCGCCAGCAATGCGCGCGCGTGGCCCTCGCTGATTTCACCCTGCATCAGCGCAGTCTGCAGCTTGCCCGGCAGCTTGAGCAGGCGCAGGGTGTTCGCCACGTCCACGCGGCTCTTCCCCACGCGCTCGGCGCACATCTCCTGTGTCAGACCGAAATCGTTCATCAGGGACTGATACGCGGCGGCCTCTTCGAGCGGGCTGAGGTCGTTGCGCTGGATGTTCTCGATCAGCGCGATCTCCAGCATCTCCTGTGGCGAGACGTCCTTGATGATGACTGGCACGTGGGTGAGGCCGGCGACCTGTGACGCGCGCCAGCGGCGCTCGCCGGCGATCAACGTGAACGGCGCGCCTGGCCCTTGCGTGCGCGTCACGATCAGCGGTTGAATGACGCCGTGCTCCTTGATGCTGGCGGCCAGTTCGTCGAGTTGCAACGATTCGAGGCTGCGAATCAAGCGTGGCTGGCGCGGGTTGGCGCGGATTTCGTTGATGGCGATCTCGGTGATGCCGGCGCTCGCGCTGCCCTTCTCGGTTTCAATCTCATCACCGGATGAAAACAGCGCATCCAGCCCTCGACCAAGTCCTGTTTTGTGTGCCATGTGCTTTTATTGCTCGCTTGCCGGCGCGCCTTCTGGCGCGGCTGTCTGGGGTTGTGGCGGGATGGGTTCTGCGCCGGCGTCACTTGTTGCCAACTGCTGCGGCGCCTGTTGGTCGGCCGGCTGCCCGCCAAAGCCATCCTGCGCGGCGACCTCATTTGCCAGTTCGCGATATGCCTTGCCGCCCGGCGACGAGGGCGCGTAGGTGTAGATCGGTTGCCCGTGGCTGGGCGCCTCGCTCAGGCGCACGTTGCGCGGGATGCGCGTCTTGAACACCTTGCCGGCGAAATATTTTTCAACTTCGGCCACCACCTGCTGCGCCAGCGCGGTGCGCGTGTCATACATCGTCATCACCAGCCCGCGAATCTCAAGCTGTGGATTCAGGCGTTGCTTCACCAGTTGCACCGTGCGCGTCAGTTGCGACAAGCCTTCCAGCGCGAGGTATTCGCACTGCACCGGGATCAGCACGCCGTTGGCGGCTGTCAGCGCATTCACCGTCAACAAGCTGAGCGAGGGTGGACAATCGATCAGCGTGTAATCGTAGCGCTCGGCTTCGGCTGCAATCGCCTGGCGCAGGCGATATTCGCGCGCGAGCTCGCCAACGAGTTCAATTTCCGCTGCCGCGAGATTGGGAGACGCAGGGATGATGGCGAGGTTGAGTTTGCTGTTTTTCAGCAGCGCCTTTGCCGGCGTCACGTTGCCCAGCAACACCTCGTACGACGACGCCGGCACTTTGTGCTTGTCGATGCCCAGGCTGCTGCTGGCGTTGCATTGCGGGTCGAGATCGACCAGTAACACGCGCCGGCCGCTGAGCGCCAGATACGCGGCGAGGTTGACGGCGGTCGTGGTCTTTCCCACGCCGCCTTTCTGGTTGGCGATGGCGTAGATGCGGGTCATGGTGATAGCCGCAAGGAGCACTCCGCTGAGGATGCGTTTGCTCGGCTCACAAAATTGTACCGCAGCGGGTGAGATCTTCGGGGGTGGGCAGGCCGGCGAGTGAGCGCCGCGTGACGGATTGCGCGGCCACGCAGTTGGCATACGCGCACGCCTTCACCGCATCGACGCCGCGCTGCAGCGTGATGAACAACGTCGCGGCGAAGATGTCGCCAGCGCCGGTGGGATCGACCTCTTCGACTGGCACGGTTTCAACGTGGATCGGCTCGCCATTCAAAAAGAGGGTGCTGCCGGACTTGTTCTGTGTCACCACAAACAGCCTGGCTTGCGCCGCCCACGTCAGCGCGAGCCGCCAGTCGCCATTCACATCGTCGATGCTGATGACCACCGCATCGGCGCGGCGGAGAATTTCACCGGCGCTGTCCCAGGGTTTGGCAAACACACGCCCCGTTTCGTCCCAGCGACGCAGCCAGCCCTGCGGCGTGACGCCGATGAACACGTCGTCAAGCGCGTCGCTGGCAAATGCGGGGCTGACCTCATCGCACACCGGCGCGAGGTGCATGATCCTGGCGCGTCTCATCTCGGCGGTCAGGTGCGCCGGCGTCAGCTTGACCGGGCTGGGGCGGGTGTATTGGATGCGCCCCTGCGGCGTATAGATATTTTCGAACTGCGTGGTGATGGGCGAGTCTACGCGAGCGACGTCGATCTCCGGTAAAAAGCGGCTGGCGTCGTAATTGGCCGCAGCTGCCGTCAGCACGCTCACCCCATCCACCAGCCGGCGCGCTGCCAGCGAGGAGAACCAGGCCGTGCCGCCGGGCGTGATGCGCCCATCCTTCCACACGTCCTCGGTGACGTGGCCGATGGCGAGATAGTCAATCATGCGCTTGCGGCTTGATCTGCACCTTGCGCGACGGGCCTTCGCCGAAGCTCTCGGTGGTGACGCCTGGCTCTTCGCGCAGGGTCATGTGGATAATGCGGCGCTCGCTGGCCGGCATTGGCTCCAGCGTGATCGGCTTGCCACTGGCGATGACGCGCTCGGCCATGCGCTTGGCCATGTTGATCAATTGGGTTTCGCGCCGGCTGCGGAAGCCATTCACATCGAGATTGACGCGCAGGCTGCTCTTGCTCTGATGGCTCCACATCGTCTGCACGATGGTCTGCATCGCAGTCAGCCCTTCGTGCTGGTGGTTCAACAGCAGGTCTTCGTCCTCGTCCATGTCGATGTCGATCCAGATCGATGGCTCGTCGTCGCTGTTGGCGGGGAACACGCTGCGCGCGCTGGCCTTCGCGTTCGTCAGCCCCATGCGGTCGAGCAGGGTGCGCACGATGTTGAGCGCAAAGTCCTCGCCTTCGATCTTGGGCGCCGGCTCGCTGTCCTCATCTGCCGCGTTGCTGGCGGGTGCGGCTTCTGCCGGCGCGATGGCAGAGGGAACGCTCGCTGGCGCTTCCTCAGCTTCATCGATTGATTGATCTGTCGATTCAACGGCAGCCGTGTTGGGCTGAGCAGCCTCAATCTCGGTGAAAGGCGTGAGGCGCACGCGAGCCGGCTTTGCGCCGATGCCCAGCACCCCGCGGCTGCCTTCATCCAACACTTCGATCTTCACTTCGGCGCGCAGCAGATTCAACTGTTGCAGCCCCTGCTCGATGGCGGTTTCAATGTCGGGAGCGGAAATTTCGGTTGCGGCCATGTCATTGAAAGCGCCGGCTTGAATGCGACCGGCGCAGGATACTCAACTCTTCTTGGCGTTCTTGTCTTGCACCGGGCTGGAGCGATTGACGCGGCCGGTGGATTTCACTTTCACTTTGGACTTGGGCGGCTCGAACAGCGGTTTGGCGCTGGCAGCGGTGACGCCGGCGGCGGCCGGCGCGCCGGCCACTGGCGCAGCGTGCAGCGCCTTCGCCCGGTCCAACTGCGGCTTGGTCAGGTAGTACTGCAACACGCCAACCAGGTTCGATACGATCCAGTAGATGCCGAGGCCGACCGGCGTGCTGAGCATGAAGAAGCCGAACATCAACGGCATCATCATCTGCATCATCTGGTTGGTCTGCTTCATCGTTGGGTCTGTCGATGGCGGCGTCATCAGCTTGTTGCTGAAGTACGTCGTCACCACCACCAGGATCGGGATGATGAAGAGTTTGTCGGGCTGGCTCAGATCCCACAGAAAGAAGGTCGAGTTGATCGGCACGAGCCGGCTGATGTTTGGCAGGAAGCTGTAAACGTGCGATCCCAACTCCAGCAGGCTGAGCGGCGTAGTCGCCAGCGTGCGCGTGATGGCCTGATACAGGCCGATCAGGATGGGGAACTGGATGAGCAGCGGCAGACAACCGCTGAGCGGATTGAAGCCCAGCTTGCGCATCTCGGCCTGCAGCGTTTGCGGATCGTTTTTGTACTTCTCTTGCAGCGCTTTCATCTGCGGCTGCATGGCCTGCATCTTGTAACTCGACACCTGCTGCTTCAGCGTGAGCGGCAGGGTGATGAGGCGGATGATCAGCGTCAGCACGATGATGGCCAGCACGTAGCTGTTGAACAGCAGCCCGTACAGCAGCATCAGCGCGTTGGTCAGCGGATTGATGAGCAGGAGATCGAAAATATTGCCCATGAAAAGGTTGTTTACTTTACCATCACCGCGGGTCAGGGCGCGGGCGTGGCCTGCGGTTTCAGCGGGTACTCAAAGAGCTTCTGGTTGGTTTCAAGGCTGATCGCGGTGACTTTGACGTCGCCGTCGAACAGCGGCACGAGCAGGACGCCGTCGTGCAGCGCCGGCGTGGAAAGCAGGCGCCGGCCCAGCCCATTGTCGATCAGGCGGGTCAACTGCACGTTGCCATTGTTGTCCACCTGCGGGTTGAGCGATACGCTGTAGACGTAATTGTCGAACGACACCACGTAGAGCTTGTCGCCGGCGACCACCGGCTGGGCGCGATTTGCGCCACTGGTGAACGCGCGCCACAGCACCTTGCCGTTGCTCGCGTCGAGGGCGTACAGTCCGCCCTTCGCGTCGCCTACATACAGCCGGCCCTCATGCAGCAGCGCATCGCACCATACCCAGCCGCTCAGCCGCTCCGACGATTGCCACACCTGCTTGCCGGTCGCATCGACCGCGTAGATGAACCGGTCGAATGAGCCGAAATAGGCAATGCCGTCCTTCACCGCCGGCGTGGATGCGATTGAGGCGTTTGCGGTGAATTGGCCGATCTGCTTGCCGGTGGCGGCGTCGAGGATGTAGAGCGAATGATCGAGCGAAGGCACGAAGAGCTTGCCATCTTCATATGCCGGCCTGGCCCACTTCTTGTTGGTGCCGCCAAACGTCCACTTGAGTTGCGGCTTGTTGTCCGTGACGTCGAGCGCATAGAGGTTGCCATCGCCGCTGGGGGCGAAGACCAATTTGCCGTCAGTGATGACACCGTCCACGAATTCGCGGTGCGTTGCAGTGATGTTGGGTGATTGCCAGCGCCACACTTCCTGGCCGCTGGTCGCATCGAGGCCGTACAGATGCGGGTCGGCCTGGCCGGTGGCGCCGATGGTGCCGCCGACGATGACGACGTTGCCCAACTTGAGCGGCTTGCCTGCAAACGGGCCGCGCGGGTTGTTGCTGTCCTGCGATGCGGGGAAGCGCCATGCTTCCTGGCCGGTGGCGGCGTTGAACTTGGAGACGTGTTGGTTGCTGGTGAGGTAGGCGTCATTTCCATCCAGCGAGAGACCGGGGAAAGACGAGGGCGCCGGCTCACCGCCGGAACATGCGGCCAGCACCAGCGCGCCGGCGGCCAGCATCATGGAAACGCGAACTGCTTTCTTCATATCAAATTTGAGTTTTGAGCATTGAATGTTGGTTGAATGAGATGATCCATGCTGCGCATTCAGCGTTCAAAATTCAACAGTCGAAATTTATGGGACGGGATCATAGCCGCCCGGATGAAACGGATGACAGCGCCCGATGCGCTTGATGCCAAGCCAGGCGCCCTTGAGCGCGCCATACTTGGTGATGGCTTGCAGTGTGTATTCGCTGCAGGTGGGATAGAAGCGGCAGGAGGGCGGCAGGCCGGGCGAGATGAATCTCTGGTAGAAGCGCACCATGCCTATCAGGAATCTGCTGGCAAGGGTGGGTCGGACGCCGACAGTGCCGGCGGATGGCTCGAGAGGGGCTTCCTGATGTTCGCCTTGTTCAATAGCCACTGCAATTCCTCACGCACCTGCTGCATGCGCGCGCGCTCCACGATGATGGCCGGCTGCGCGATGAGCACCACATCCCAATTGGGTGGAATCGATTCTTGCAAACTGCGCGCCGCCTCGCGCATCAGCCGGCGGGCGCGGTTGCGCTGCACAGCCTTGCCGAGCGACTTGGAGGCAATATACCCGATGCGCGTTGGCGCGGTGTTCGATTCCGCCGGCGCTGCGTTGAGCGCAAGAAATCTGCCGCGCCAGCGTCGGCCCTGCGCGCGCACGCGCTCGAAGTCCTCGCTGCGCCGCAGCCGTCCCAGCATGGGTCGCCGTGAATCAATAATGGCGAGCGTTGAAGGCCGGGTGAAATGCCCGTCGATCAACGCCCGCCATTACCCTGGGCAAATGCTACTTGCTGCCCTCGGTGCCGCGCTTGCTCTTGGCCGGCGAGTAAACCGCATTCCAATCCACCTTCTTGACGTGGTTGTTGGCGGTCACGGTGAGTTGGGCGCGGCCCTTGAGGCGCCGGCGTGCCAGCACCTTGCGACCACCCTTGGTGGCCATGCGCTCACGGAAGCCATGCACGCGCACGCGACGGCGTTTCTTCGGTTGATAGGTTCGCTTTGGCATCTCTTCTCTTACCTCGTTTCTCTGCTCAAATACAGTCCAACGCGCGCGAAATCGCAATACATTGGCTTGTTTACAGCTAAATTAGCCCGCCGATTATACCCAAGTTGGCTGCGTTATCTGACGAAGACGCTGGCTGCGCCGGCGAGCGCATCCTCGATGCGAATTTTGTTCGAGAGCAAAACCGGCTCGGGCAGCGCTTTCACGTCGAAGAACCCGATGTCGGTGCTTTCATCCGAGAGCAGCATCTGGCCGCCGATGATTTCGCACGCGAAGGTCAAATTGACGTATTGCACCAGGTTGCCGTCCGGATAGCGGGCGATGCTGTAACAGGCCGGGGCAGAATACACCCCGATCAGGCGTTGGACTTTGACGACGAAGCCCGTCTCCTCAAAGGTTTCGCGGATGGCGGTGTGTTCGATGGATTCGCCCGGATTCATGCGCCCGCCCGGCAGCCCCCAGTAACCGTTGTCGGCGCGGCGCTGCAGGAGCAATTTGCCCTCTGCGTCGAAGATGACTGCGCATGCGCTCGGCAACAACAGATCGGGCATGCGATACACAGGCGCGCCGGCCCAATCTACAAAACCTGGCGGCGCAGGGGGTGACTCTTTTTGTGTCATACTGCCGGCATCATATAAGAGTCAGGACGCGCTTTACTCAGAGTTCGGAACTCGGCGCCCAGCACCCAAATGACCACGCATATTCCACGCGGCTTCAAGGAGATTGCCGGCGTCATGCGCGCGGCCAACGACGACATCGTCGCTGCGCTGCGCCGGCATGGCTTCACCTTTGCCGATTACCCGACCTTCGATCATGCCGGCAACCCGCGCGGCGTCGCTGCGGCCAAGGCGCATCCAATGCAGGGCATCCTCAAATATCACGGCCTGGCCGACTGGGAATGGCGCACGGCGTTTTTGCCCAGCATCTCGGTCACGAATGACGTGGCATATTCCATCACCGTTGTCGAATTTGATCCTGATCTCAAGGAAGATGAGGCGATGATCGGCGGGGTGTGGGCGAGCGGTCGCGATCTGGAGCGCGTGTCGCACAGCCTGACCGCAGTGCGCAATCTGGCGCGCATCCAGAGCCACGCGCGGGTGATCTCGCGCAATGTGGTTGCCGGCGGAATGCTGCGCGCCGGCAAGGGGCTTGGCACCAGCGCGTCCGGCTCTGCCGCGCTCGCCACCGCTGCCATTGCGGCTGCGTTTGGCGAGGAGGTTGTGCAGAACGGGCGCTTCGTCAGCGCCATGTCGCGGCTGCTCGCCGGCAGTGGTTGTCGGGCGGCCGCCGGCGGCGTTTCGTTGTGGATGTCGTATCCGGGCATCGCGCACGAAGATAGCTTCGCCGTTCGGCTCGACACGAAGCAGGAGTTGAAGGACATGCGGCTGGTCACTGTGCCGATCGACTCGCGCATCGGGTTGAAGACCGAGAGCGCGCATGTCGACGCGCCGAACAGCCCGCTCTTCAAGTGCTGGATGCGCAACCGGCGTGATGAAACGCTGCGCTGCATCGACGCGGTGGCGGCCGGCGATTGGCTGACCGTGGCGCAGATGGCCGAGCTTGATAGCATTGCCTTGCATGGCGTGACGATGACCGGTGGCAACGCGCACAAGCTGTTCGCATGGGAGCCGGAGAACATTACGCTGTTTCGCGCGTGCGACGAGATGCGCGAAGCCGGCGTGCAGGTGTACTTCTCCACCGACACCGGGCCGACGATGGTGCTGCTGTGCCACAAGGATCAGCAGGCGCGGGTGGCGGCGCGGGTGCGTGAGCTTGGTTTCGCTGCTGCCGAGGGCGAGATCGCCCCGGGCGCGCACCTCGTCGATGTAGATGCTGCGCGAGCGGAGGCGATGGGCGCGTAAAAACAAACAAATCAAGCGGCGAGAGTCCAGCGGAGGAAGTCAAAATCTGTTGAGAGGGCAGCGAAAAGTTGTCATTGACGCCGGCATCTGGCTGCATATAATTGTCGGGCTTTAGCGCCGGCGTAATGCTGGCGCGAGTATCAATCTACTCTCACCTGAGGCGCGCAGTTCTCTCGCGTGAACGCGCCGGCAGCAGGTCTTCAAGAAGGGAAACACATGTACGCAGTAGTCGAAGTAGGCGGGCGCCAATACCGCGTGGCCCCGGGCGACGTGATCTACGTCGAGAAGTTGGATGCGGAAGCGGGCAGCGAGTTGAAGCTGCCGGCGTTGCTGGTGTCGAATGACGACGGCGTGACGGTGGGCAAGCCCCATGTCGCCGGCGTGGAGATCAAGGCGCAAGTGGCTGGCGACGAGAAAGGCCCCAAGCTCACTGTCTTCAAGTACCACCCCAAGAAGCGCTATCGCAAGAAGACCGGTCACCGCCAGAAATATACGAAGCTGAAGATTGTCGGTTGATTCCATCAACTGAAAAGGGATTTTGAGATGGCACACAAGAAAGGCGGAAGTTCCTCGACCAACGGCCGCGATAGCAACGCGCAGCGCCTGGGTGTGAAGCGCTACGGCGGCGAGTTCGTGCTGGCCGGCAACATTCTGGTTCGGCAGCGCGGCACCAAGATCAAGGCCGGCGAGAACGTCGGCATGGGCAAGGATCACACATTGTTCGCCATGGCGCACGGCCATGTGCTTTTTGAGACGCTTCCCAACGGCAGCAAGCGCGTGAGCATCACGCCAGTTGAAGTTGCGAAGGAAGCGGCGGAGGCGTAAGCGATGAAGAAAGACGTTCATCCCCAGTATTACCCCGAGGCGAAGGTCTATGTGGGTGGCGAGTTTGTCGGCACTGTGGGCAGCACCAAGCCGGAATTGCACGTCGACGTGTGGAGTGGCACGCATCCGTTCTACACCGGGCAGCAGCGCATCCTCGACACCGAGGGTCAGGTTGATCGCTTCCAGAAGCGCCTGCAGCAGAAGTCGGGTGAGTTGACCGACAAGCAGGAAAAGGCCAAGCGTCGCCGCGCCAAGCGCGCGATTGCCGAGATCGTTGATGAGGGTGAGGCGGCAGACGCCGGCGAGACCGCAACCGAGTGACAAGTGATGGGCGGCTGGCAAATGTGCGAGCCATCCAAATGACGAAGTCGCCGAGCGCCATTTACATCAAGAAAGCCCGTCATGCAGGTTGTGCATGACGGGCTAAAATTTTGTCAGTCATCATGGATGGGATTCACAAGGAAGGCAGCATCGAAGTGGTGTGCGGCTGCATGTTCAGCGGCAAGACCGAGGAGCTCATTCGCCGCGTGCGCCGCGCTACCATTGCCAAACAGAAGGTGCAGGTTTTCAAGCCGCACATCGACAACCGCTACTCCCTCGATCAGGTGAAGAGCCACAATGGACTTGGTTTCGAGGCGATGCCGGTGCGATGCTCGCAGGATATTTTGGCGCTGGTGCAGCCCGACACCAACGTAGTCGCCATCGATGAGGCACAATTTTTCGACAACGACCTGCCACATGTGGCTGGCAAACTGGCCGACATCGGCAAGCGCGTGATTTGCGCCGGCCTCGACCTCGATTTTCGAGGCGAGCCCTTCGGCCCGATGCCAATGCTGCTGTGCATCGCCGAGCGCGTGGATAAGCTGACGGCGATCTGTGTGGTGAGCGGCGAGCCGGCCACCCGCACTCAGCGCATCATCAATGGCCGGCCGGCGTCATATAACGACCCCATCATTCTGGTCGGCGCGACTGAAAGCTATGAAGCGCGCAGCCGGCAATGCCATGAAGTGCTGGATAAACCCTGATGATCCGACAACTCCCGCCCCTGACCACCGCGCACAAGGCGCTCGACACCTCGCCCGATGTGTTTGGATTTCTGACTGATTGCACGCCGCTGTTGCATGATGCAGAGGCGCTGCGCGCGCACATGCGCGAGGAAGGATACCTGTATCTGCCCGCGCTGCTCGATCGCGATGCGGTGCTGGCGACGCGGCGGGTGATGCTGGAGCGGCTGGCCGGCGAGGGCGTGCTGGATGACCGTTACCCCATCGACGAGGCCATTGCCAAACCCGATTTGCGCATGGCTTTCCGAGGCGATCTCGCGCTGAAGAACCCGCAGATGGCGCAGGTGGTGTATGGCGAGCGCATGATGCGCTTCTTCGACTTCTTCCTTGGCGGGCCGGCGCGCCACTTCGATTACACCTGGGTGCGCGCGGTTGCGCCTGGCTTCGGCACGCCACCGCACATGGATATCGTTTACATGGGTCGTGGCACGAAGAACCTTTTCACGGCGTGGACGCCGTTTGGCGATGTGCCGCTGGAGTTGGGCGGGTTGATGGTATTGGAGCGCTCACACCGGCACGAGCGGCTGAACAGCGGCTATGGCAGCAAGGACGTGGACAGATATTGCGAGAACCGCGTCGGCGCCGGCTTCACCAATATGGGCGGCGGTGGCAACATCACCAACGGCGGCTGGCTGAGCAAGGATCCCATCACGCTGCGCAAGCGGCTGGGCGGACGCTGGCTGACGACGAATTACCGCGCCGGCGATGTGCTGATCTTCACCGTGTTCAACGTTCACACCAGCCTCGACAACAATACAAACCGCATCCGCCTCTCAAGCGACACGCGCTATCAACTGGCGAGCGAGCCAGTGGACGAGCGCTGGATCGGCGAGAACCCCATCGGCCACGGGCCGGCGGGCAAGCGCGGCATGATCTGCTGACAATCCTGATGCGGACGCGCATGGCCTTTTGCCGTGCCGTATCCTCGCATTTTTGGGCTGAAAAGATATGACGCTGTTGAATGTGGAGCGCGTGTTGATCACTGAGGCGGCCTTGCGGGCGCGCGTCGCGGAGATGGGCATGCAGATTTCGCGCGATTACGCCGGCGGGGATCTGCTGCTGGTGTGCATCCTGCGCGGCGGCGTGGTCTTTTTGTCCGACCTGATGCGGCACATTGCGATCCCGTGTCACCTCGACTTCATGAGCGTGTCGTCGTACGAGGTGGGCGCGCGAGCGTCGAACCGCTCGCCGCGCATCATGCTGGATCTGCGCGAGGACATCGCCGGCCGCAACGTGTTGCTGGTGGAGGATATCGTCGACAGCGGCTACACCTTTGACCATTTGCTGCAGATGCTGCGCACGCGCGAGCCGGCGTCGCTGAAGGTGTGTGCGCTGTTGAGCAAGCCAGAGCGTCGTGAGGTGCATGTGCCAATTGACTATCTTGGCTTTGAGATCCCAGATGCCTACGTGTGCGGCTATGGCATCGATGCCGATGAGTTGTATCGCAATTTGCCGTATATCGCGGCGGTGAAGTGAGCCATATGTCCAAGATTACGGAGTGCATCTCGCAGCAAGGCTATGAGTATCTGCTCGACAGGGTGCTGATCGACGAGGCGACGCTGGCGATGCGCGTGGCCGAGCTTGGCGCGCAACTTTCAGTCGACTACGCCGGCAAGAACCCACTGCTGGTGTGCATCCTGCGCGGCGGCGTCATGTTTCTCACCGACCTGATGAAGCATCTGCGCATCCCACACACGATAGATTTCATGGCGGTATCTTCATATGGCGTCGGCGCGAGGGCGTCACGCGGCCAGCCGCGCATCACGCTTGATCTGAATACCGACATTCGCGGCCGGCATGTGATTCTGGTCGAGGACATCATCGACAGTGGCCATACGATTGACCATGTGATGCGGTTGCTGCAAACGCGCGAGCCGGCGTCACTCAAGCTGTGCGCGCTGCTCGACAAGCCGGCGCGCCGCGAGATCTATGTGCCGGTCGGCTACATTGGCTTCACCATCCCGAATGAATTTGTCTTCGGCTACGGCCTCGACCTCGACGAATACTGTCGCAACCTGCCTTTCATTGGCACGGTGAAGAAGGAATATCAGTAGTCCCGAAATCCCGGAATGCGAGTTTCAGGTTCCGATCACTGAGTGACAAAGTCGGCGGCATGGGTTAAAAATACCGAGGTGCAGGTTTCAATTTTGGCTGTTGGTTCACGGCTGTTTTGCCTGCCAACCGCCAATCGCAAATAACAGATCATGACCAAACTCCGATGGGGCATCCTTGCCACTGGCAACATTGCCAGAGCCTTCGCCCGAGGCGTACAACATTCGAAGACCGGCACGCTCGTCGCCGCCGGCAGTCGCTCGCAGGATAAGGCAAACGCCTTCGCCAAAGAGTTCAACATCCCACGCGCGCATGGCAGCTATGAGGCCTTGCTCGCCGATCCCGAGGTGGACGCGGTCTATGTTTGCACACCGCATCCGTCGCACCCCGAGTGGGCCATCAAGGCCGCCGAGGCCGGCAAGCACGTCCTGTGTGAAAAGCCGCTCGCGATCAATTACCCGCAGGCGCAAGCGATCGTCGAGGCTGCGCGTGTCAACGACGTCTTCCTGATGGAAGCGTACATGAATCGCTGCCACCCACAGACGCATGTGCTGGTCGACTTGATCCAGCGCGGCGTGATCGGCAAGATCGGCATCATCCATGCAACGTTCAGCTTTTATGCGGATGTCGGCGACGAACATCGACTGCTGGCAAATGAGATGGGCGGCGGCGGCATCCTGGATGTCGGCGGCTATCCCGTCAGCATGGCGCGGCTGATTGCCGGCACAGCATTGGGCAAGCCCGAAGGCTTTGCCAACCCGATCAAGGTGACAGGCGCCGGCAAGCTCAACCCCTCGCAGCGCACCGATGAATATGCCGTCGGCACGCTGGAGTTTGAGGGTGGCATTCTGGCGCAGATTGCCACCGGCATGATGCTGAACCAGCGCAACGTCGTTGAAATTTTTGGCAGCGAGGGCAGCATCCTCGTCACTTCGCCATGGATCCCAAGCCGCGCCGGCGGCTGCACTGACATCATTGTGCAGCGCAACGGCGAGGCGCGCAAGATCATCGAGGTGAAGACTGACGAGTGGCTGTATGGCATCGAGGCCGACACGGTGGCTGCAAACGTGGAGAGACGCCAGGCGCCTGCGCCGGCGATGAGTTGGGACGACAGCCTCGGTAACATGAAGACGATGGATGCGTGGCGCGCAGCCATTGGCCTGACTTACGATCAGGAAAAAGCCGATGCGCCGCGGATGAAATTCACCGTTGCCAACCGCGCGCTGGCAAAGCGCAAGGACGCGCCGATGCAATACGGCCAGATCGCCGGCATCGACAAGCCCATGTCGCGCTTGGTGCTGGGTGTGGACAACCAGGAGAACATCGCCGCCGGCTCGGCCATCTTCGATGCGTTCTTCGAGGCCGGCGGCAACGTCTTCGACACCGC
>JBDHWI010000073.1:0-18821 GCA_039810125.1 Thermoflexales bacterium
CTGGCGGTGATGAAGCCGCGAATAAAGTGTGCGGTGCTGTCGTGATCGCCGGCGCTGCGGTTGAAACGCCGCTCCAGCAGCGCCCCGAAGCGATGCAGCGCGCCATCAAGGTCAAGCAATTCGCCGGCGATGCCGCCGAACAAAAGAGCCAGCATCACGACGATGAACTTGAGCGGCACATTCTGCTGGTTCGACATCGCATCGACGATATTCAGGATGGCGTAACCGATGGTGGTGATGCCAAGGCCGGCCAGCACTGTCTCGCGCACGCGCTCCGGCAGACGATTGCCGAGTGCCACGCCGAGCGTCGTGCCAATCATCACGGTGATGACGTTGATGATCGTTCCGGTCATACTTCCTTGACTTTCAACTCCGCCTCATCGAGTTTGCGGGCACAGTGTTCAGCCAACTTCTGGCCTTGTTCGTGCAGCGCGAGCGATTGGTCTAGCGGCAGATCCCCTTGCTCCAGTTGGGCGACGATTGTGTCGAGCATCTGAAAAGCCTCCTCAAAGGAGAGAGCGTCGATGTCGACGCCGGCATCGCCGGCCTGCTTCTTTGCCATGCGCGAATGTTACTGCATTAGAATCGAGAGCAGAATCAAGCGGAATCAAATTAAAGGCTTTCAGCCTGGTTCTTGGCTCCGTCTCTCTTGAGGGTGGATATGCCCCGGTGGGTGTCCTGGTCTTCAAAACCAGTGGCAGGTTGCTCGGCAAGCTGCGGTGAGTTCGACTCTCATCCGCCCTCGTTTCCCCACCGGATCCCTGACAGCGCTTCGTCGTGTTGACAATTGCAATGCCCGCCCGTCACATGCCTCCGCGATCTCTCCATTTCGCACTTCCCTTGCAAAACTGAAAAGGCGCAATAATGTCTGGGAAACCCCATGCCAAATGCAAAAGACTTTGCCGCAAGAATTATCGAGAACATCGAGCACGTGATTGTGGGCAAGCGTGACACGATCGAGCTGCTGCTTGTCGCGCTCTTGTGCGAAGGCCACGTATTGATCGAAGATGTACCGGGCGTCGGCAAGACGATGCTTGCACGCAGCCTCGCCGGCAGCATCGGCGGCCAGTTCAAGCGCGTGCAATGCACACCAGACCTGCTGCCGAACGACATCACCGGCGTCTCCGTGTTCAACCAGCAGAGCAGCCAGTTTGAGTTTCGCGCCGGCCCGATCTTTGTGAACGTGCTGCTGACAGACGAGATCAATCGCGCCACGCCGCGCACACAATCCGCATTGCTCGAGGCGATGCAGGAACAGCAGGTCACCGTCGATGGCACAACACGCGCCCTGCCCCGTCCCTTCCTCGTGCTGGCCACGCAGAATCCAGTGGAATACGAAGGCACGTTCCCGCTGCCTGAAGCGCAACTCGACCGCTTCTTGTTGCAGGTTGCAATGGGTTATCCATCGCCGGCGGAAGAGCAGCAGGTCATTCGCAATCTGCAGCGCGAGCATCCCATCAACCAACTGGGCGCGGTCGCGAGCATCGACGAGTTGACTGCGCTGCAGCGGCAGATCTGGGAAGTGCATGTCGATGAATCGCTGGCCGATTACATCGTGCGGCTGGTAAATGCCACGCGCAACAACAACGACATCGCGCTGGGTGCAAGCCCGCGCGCCAGCCTTGCGCTCTTCAAGGCGGCGCAGGCGCTGGCAGCCATTCGCGGGCGCGATCACGTCATCCCCGATGACATCAAACGGCTTGTCACGCCGGCGCTCGCCCACCGCCTCGTCGCCAAACCCGAGGCCGAACTGCGTGGGCGCACTGCGCGCGCCATCCTGAATGAATTGCTCGACACCACACCGCTCGACGTGACTTGATGGCTTGTGATTTTTGACTACCGCAGAACGATTTGACAATCTCGCTCATGGCGCGAAGTCTGACGATTACCTCGCTGGTGCTGCTGGTCATGGCAGTGCTGCTGCAAAACGGCGCGATGCTCGGCGCAGCGGCGCTGCTGCTCGGCGCGACATTGCTCAGTGTCGCGTGGGGCCGGCGCGTCAGCGCATCACTCGAAGTGGCGCGCCACATGAACCCGCGTGCATATCTGAATGACGTGATCAAGGTGCGCTTACAGGTGCGCAACCGAAGCCGGCTGCCGGCGCTCTGGCTGCGCGTGCGCGACAGCGTGCCAGTCGAAGTCGGCCCGCAGATATTCAACCGCGCCATCGCCCTGAAATCAAAGGAGACGCGCGAATTTCACTACACCCTGCTTGCAAACCGGCGCGGCTTGTATCGCATCGGGCCGATCACGCTCTATGCCGGCGACGTGCTGGGTCTCGACAAGTTGCTGCATCGCCAGGCCATCGTGCAAACGCTGACCGTGTATCCAAAAATCGTGCCATTGCCCGAGTTGGGACTGCCCTCACGCTCGCCGCTGGGCAGCCTGCGCGAAACACAGCCGATCTTCGAAGATCCCTCGCGCGTGCGCGGCAAGCGCGATTACATCAGCGGCGATTCGATGCGTCGCGTGGATTGGAAAACCAGCGCTGCAATTGGCCGGCTGCAAGTGCGGCAATTCGAACCCTCGCGCTCGCTGGAGGCCATGGTGCTGCTCGATCTCAACCGCGCCAACTATGACCGGCTAACTTGGACCGACGACACCGAAGTTGCCATCGTTGCGGCGGCGTCGATCTGTGACTGGGTAGCTGGGCGCAAAGAGGCAGTGGGGCTGGCAACGAACGGACTCGATCCAGGCATGACAGGTGAATCGTCAGTGGTATCGAAGCTGGCGCCATTCCAATCCATCGCGCCGGCGAAAGGGCGCGGTCACTTCATGACTGCACTCGACGTGCTGGCGCGCGCCCACTTTGCCGACCCGCCAGACGACTATATCGCGCTGGTGCAACGCGAGCGCGTCAAGCTGGCATGGGGCGCGACACTCGTCATCATCACCGGCAAAATGACCGATGCGCTATTCGAAGAGATCTTCAAAGCGCAGCGCAGCGGGCTAAATGCAGCCATCGTGCTGTGCGGCAGAACTGTGGAGGGTTTGAAGCAGGCGAAACAGCGCGCAGCCCACTTTGGCGTGCCGCTGTATCACGTGTCGCCGCAGCGCGGCATGAATGTAAAGCTGGGTTGAAGATGTGAGATTCTTGATAAGCACCATCTGTGCATGGGATTTTTGCGATGCTGCATGAAACCGCCGGCGAACAACCTGCCGTCACCTCTTTGACGCCACTGCTGTGGAATTCAGCGCTGGTGGCGATGGGCGCCTGTCTTGGCACGGGGTTGGCGTCGCTGGCCGGCGCCATCTACCCGGGCGCCTATGCCAGCGCGCTGCCGTGGCTGGCGCTGCTGATCGGCATCGAATCGTTATATTCCCGCGCGGTAAGCCGGCGCGTCACGCGCACCTTTCAACAGCGCATCCTCTACTTCGCATCAGAATGGATCATCATCGGCCTCATCGTGAAGGGCATCGTCCTCGCCGGCGCCGGCTTTGCCGCACTAGCCGATGAGGCACAGCGCTGGCTGGCTGATTTCTACACCTTCATTTTTGAGCCGGCGTTTTTGCTCTCGCTCATTGCGCTCTTCATTGTGTGGTCTGCTGTGCGCGTTCTGGCCGGCGACCTTGCGCCGCTGGCGATGGACGAGCGCAAACTGCTGCGCCAGATGCAGGCGACTGAGGAGCGCGGCGGTTTGAGCGAGGTGCGAGATAACTTCGCCGGCCATGTCATCGCCGGCGGCATCAGCCTCGCCGTCATCCTCGTGCTCGCCACGCTGGTGCGCATGCTGTCGGCGGCGAAGGCAGCGCCGGCGCCGGCGATTGTCCTGCTGATCTACTTTACGCTCAGCCTGCTCTTGCTCGGTCACACGCGCGTGCGCGCCGCCATCAGCACCTGGGCCATCGAAGGCGTCGAGATTGAGCCTGGACTTGGCACGCGCTGGGCCGGCTACGGGCTGGCGCTGGCGCTGGGCCTTGCGCTGATCGCGTTGCTGCTCGCTGCCGGCAACCCGCTCACCCTCTTTCAATCGCTCAGCACCCTCGTTCGCAGCATCTTGTTCGGGCTGATCTACTTCATCACCCTGATCTGGATGCTGATCGTGTTCATGTTTCAGGTGATCGCCTTTGCGCTGTTCTCGTTGATTGCGTGGCTGTTCGGCACACCCCCGCCGGCGGCCCCGCAACTGCAAACACCGGAGCAACAGCCGCTGGAGCGCGCCACCGCGACACCCATCGACATCCCCTTCGGCTCCGCACTGCTTGTCGCGTTCGGCATCGCTCTCGTGGCCGGCGCGCTGTATTACCTGCTCTCGCGCCGGCTCGCGCTGGGTGATGAGTTGCGCACTGCCGGCAGCTTGCTGGGCTTGTTGCGGCGGCGGCTGGCGGCATTCTGGGTTTGGCTGATGGGGCTATTCGCACAGCCAGCGGCCCTGTTGCAAAAGTTGCGCAGCGATCAACCCAAATCACCCTCGCAAGCGAAGGACGCTGAAACGGCATTGGGACATCGCGCCGGCCTGCGCAACATGACTGCCCGCGCCCTCGTGCGCTACTACTACGGCCTGCTCTTGCAGCGCGGCGCACAAAGCGGCATGCCGCGCAACCCTGCGCACACGCCAAGCGAATATGCGCAGGTGCTCGACCAGGGCGCACCGGATGCCTCTCAAGACGTTGATCAACTCACGCAGGCCTTCATCGAAGCGCGCTACAGCACCCACGATGTGAGCGACCAGCAGGCTGCCGCCGTGCGTGAATGGTTCATCCGCGTCCGCAACGCGCTCCGCCTACGCCACAAGGGCAGCAAGTCGTAGGGAATTCCTCATCCTCACCCCCACTCTCAGGCCGACTAACCACACGGCCAGTGCATGACTAGCCACGCGCAGGACGCAAAAGACACTCGACGCCAGTACAAAAAACGCTGATATGTCATCCACACGCGAAATTACCACCATTGAAGGCAATGAGGCCGCGGCATACGTGGCCTACAAGACGAGTGAGGTCATCGCCATCTACCCGATCACACCCTCGTCGCAGATGAGCGAATTTTGCGACCAGTGGAGCGCCAGCCATATAAAGAATCTGTGGGGCGTCGTGCCGCTGGTTCAGGAGATGCAGTCTGAAGGCGGCGCCGCCGGCGCCATTCACGGCGCGTTGCAATCCGGCTCTCTCGCCACCACGTTCACGTCATCGCAGGGTTTGCTGCTGATGATCCCGAACATGTTCAAGATCGCCGGCGAGTTGACCAGCACGGTCTTCCACATCGCGGCGCGCTCGATAGCCGCGCAGGGACTGAGCATCTTCGGCGATCACAGCGATGTGATGGCCACCCGCTCCACCGGCTGGGCGCAACTCTTCTCAGCCAACGGCCAGGAAGTAATGGACAACGCGCTGATCTCCTTTGCCGCAACGCTGGAGTCGCGCGTGCCATTCCTGCACGTTTTCGACGGCTTCCGCACCAGCCACGAAATCACGAAGCTGGAGCGCCTGTCGGACGACGACATGCGCAACATGATCGATGAGAAGCTCGTGCGGGCGCATCGCCAGCGCGCACTGACGCCAGACAGCCCCGTGATTCGCGGCACAGCGCAAAACCCGGACGTGTATTTCCAGGCGCGCGAGACCGTGAACCCGTTCTATCTGGCCGTGCCGGCCATCGTGCAAAATGCGATGGACAAGTTCGCCACACTGACGGGCCGGCAATATCACCTGTTTGACTATGTCGGCGCACCAGACGCCGAGCGCGTGATCATCGTGATGGGATCGGCCTGTGACACGGTTGAGCAAACGGTGCAGCACCTGACCACAAATGGCGAGAAGGTCGGCGTGGTGAAGGTGCGCCTGTATCGCCCATTCTCTGCCGAGCATCTGATTGCGGCGCTGCCAAAGAGCGTGAAGAAGATTGCAGTGCTGGATCGTTGCAAGGAGCCTGGCGGCGCCGGCGAGCCGCTCTACCTCGACGTCGTCACCGCGTTGAGCGAAGTGTGGGAAGGCCAGATGCCACGCGTCGTCGGCGGCCGCTATGGCTTGTCGTCGAAGGAATTCACGCCGGCGATGGTGAAGGGCGTGTTCGATGCGCTCTCGCAGGATAAGCCGAAGAATCACTTCACCGTCGGCATCAACGACGATGTGACTTTCACCAGCATCCCATTCGACCCGAATTTCGATATTGAAACGGATGACACCGTGCGCGCCATGTTCTGGGGGCTCGGTTCGGACGGCACGGTCGGCGCAAACAAGAACACCATCAAGATCATCGGCGAGGAGACGGCGAACTACGCGCAAGGCTACTTCGTTTACGATTCCAAAAAGTCCGGCGCCCGCACCGTCTCGCACTTGCGCTTCGGTCCGCAACCGATCAAGTCGCCGTATCTCATCAGCAAGGCCACCTTCATCGGCGTGCATCAATTTGGCTTCCTGGAACGCTACGACGTGCTGGAGCAGGCGACTGAGGGCGCAGTGGTGCTGGTGAACAGCTTGTGGGGACCGGACGATGTATGGGGCCGGCTGCCCAAGCCGGTGCAAGAAACCCTGATCGCCAGGAAACTGAAGCTGTATGTGATTGACGCATACAAGGTGGCCGAAGACGCCGGCATGGGCAACCGCATCAACACCGTGATGCAGACCTGCTTCTTTGCCATCAGCGGCGTATTGCCGCGCGAAGAAGCCATCGAGCAGATCAAAAAGTCGATCCGCAAGACGTATGGCAAGCGCGGCGAGGCGGTGGTGCAAAAGAACTTCGGCGCAGTCGATGCTACGCTGGCACACCTGCATGAGGTGAAGATCGACGAGACAATGCAGGCAAATGGCAAACCGCTGCCGCCCATCGTGCCGGTCTATGCGCCAGAATTTGTGCAGAAGGTGACCGCGCCGATGATCGTGGGCGCCGGCGACCTGCTGCCCGTGAGCGCGCTGCCAGTGGACGGCACCTATCCCGCCGGCACGACGCAATATGAGAAGCGCAACATCGCGCTTGAAGTGCCGGTGTGGGACCCGGACATCTGCATCCAGTGCGGCAAGTGTGTGCTGGTTTGCCCGCACGCAGTGATCCGCGCAAAGGTGTATGAGCCAGGCGAGTTGGTCAACGCGCCAGAGACGTTCAAGAGCACTGAAGCGCGCTGGAAGGAACTCGCCGGCCAGAAATACTCGCTGCAGGTGGCAGTGGAAGACTGCACCGGTTGCACGCTGTGCGTGGAAGCCTGCCCGGTGAAGGACAAAACGCAGGTTGGCCGCCGAGCCATCAACATGGCCGAGCAGTTGCCCATCCGCGAGCAGGAAATCGAGAACTGGGATTTCTTCAAGTCATTGCCGGAGTTCTCGAAGTCGGATGGCATGGCCTTCAACAACGTGAAGAACGCGCAGTTGCTTGACCCGCTGTTCGAGTTCAGCGGCGCATGCACTGGCTGCGGCGAGACGCCTTATCTGGGTCTGCTCAGCCGGCTCTACGGCGACCGCATGTATGTCGCAAACGCGACTGGCTGCTCCAGCATCTATGGCGGCAACCTGCCAACCACACCCTGGGCGGTGAACAAGGATGGGCGCGGGCCGACCTGGTCGAACTCGCTGTTCGAGGACAACGCCGAATTCGGCCTCGGCATGCGGCTGACAATTGACAAGCAGGCCGACTTCGCTCGCACGCTCGTTGGCGAGTTGCGCGACCTGATTGGCGGCGAGCTGAGCGATGCGATCTTGAGCGCCGATCAGACAACTGAGCAGGGCATTGCCGACCAGCGCAAGCGCGTGGTCGATCTCAAGAGCACATTGGAAGCGGCAAAGGCCGGCCAGCCTGCGGCATTGCAATCGAAGATCGACAACCTCGTCATCATTGCAGACATGCTGGTGCGGAAGAGCGTGTGGATCATCGGTGGCGACGGCTGGGCCTATGACATCGGCTTCGGCGGCCTCGACCATGTGCTGGCGAGCGGCAAGAATGTGAAAGTGCTGGTCATGGACACCGAGGTGTATTCAAACACTGGCGGACAGTCATCGAAGGCGACGCCGCTCGGCGCGGTGGCCAAGTTCGCGGCCGCCGGCAAGGCGCTGGGCAAGAAGGATCTCGGCATGATCGCCATGACCTACGGCAACATCTATGTTGCGCAGATCGCGATGGGCGCCAACGACGCACAGACGATCAAGGCGATTCAAGAGGCAGAGGCCTTTGACGGGCCGGCGATCCTCATCGCCTACTCGCACTGCATCGCGCACGGCATCGATATCGCCAAAGGCATGACCCAGCAGAAGTTGGCCGTGGATTCAGGTTACTGGATCCTGTATCGCTACAATCCTGCCCTGCGCGCTGCCGGCAAGAACCCGCTGCAGTTGGACAGCGGCGCGCCAAAGATCGCATTCAAGGACTACGCCTACAACGAGACGCGCTATCGCATGCTGGCGCAAAGCCATCCACAGGAAGCTGACCGGCTGATGAAACAGGCGCAGGATCTGGTGAACACGCACTGGAAGCGCTACGAGGAGCTTGCCGCGAAGTAATTGTGTCCTGTGGGCAAGTCCGCGGGCTTGCCCCTGCGATTCACAGCCAAATGCCGGCTGGTCATGATGCGCAAACAGCATGGTCAGCCGGTTTTTGTTTGCAGACAGCAGGCAGGGATGCAAACGCGCAGCTCTGGCTACGTAAACAGGTGAGCATGCCGGCGGTGGTATTCCTGCCGCTATTTCTTGTCGGCACGCTCACCTGGCCGTGGGGATGGATATTCTGGCTGATGACAGCTGCGCATGTCATTGTCCAGTGCCCGCTGTGTGGTGAATATTCTTACACCCTTGCCCTTCCTCATTCAAGGCAAGGAGAGAAGCGCGTAAAAACCCCTCTATCGTGTAACATCGACGCACCTTGGCAAATGCATCCATCGCACTGCCCGGAAGCAGTGACGACCTTACTCCACAAACGCTCAACCGCGCCATCGTCCGGCTGGCAGTGCCGGCGGTGTTAGAGAACCTGCTCGGCACGGCGGTGCTGCTGGTCGACACACTGCTCATTGGCCGGCTGCACGACCCCGCTGCGCTGGCAGCCATCGGTGTGAGCGGCAGCTACCTGTGGATTGCGCAGGGCGTGTTCATGGCGCTTGGCATTGGCGCGCTTGCCATCGTGGCACGGGCATGGGGTGAGGGCAATCTGCACGAAGCAAAGCACGCCGCCGGCCAATCCATCTCGCTCAGCCTCGCGCTGTCGGTCGTGCTGATGGCGCTGATGATGGTCTTCGTTGAGCCGTTTTTGCGCATGCTGGTGCAAGACCCCAACCCGGCGATGGCCGACCACGTGGTGCAACTCGGCACGCTCTACACCCATTTGATGTTGACAACGGCGCTGCTGGCGTGGCCGCGCATGGTGATGAGCAACCTGATGCGCGCTGCCGGCGACACTCGCACACCCATGCTTATCACGCTCGCAGTCAACGCGCTGAACATTGTGCTGGCAGCGGTGTTGATCTTTGGCGCGGGGCCTGTGCCGGCGATGGGGCTCGGCGGCGCCGGCATCGCCACCGCCATCGCACTCGGCCTGGGTGGATTGGTCTCACTCATCGCCATGTGGCGCGGGTGGACACCTTTGCAGGTATCACTGCGACAAATGCTGGTGTGGCATTGGCCTGATGTGCGGCGCATCTGGCGCGTAGCCCTGCCCAACATCATCGAGAGCGCCATTCAGCGCGTCGGCTTCATCGCCTTCGTCGGCATTGTCAGCAGCCTCGGCACCGCGACGATGGCCGCGCACCAGATCACCAACAGCATCGAGTCGTTCGCTTTCATGCCGGCGTGGGGACTAGCCATCGCCACCTCTACACTGGTCGGCCAGTCGCTTGGCGCGCGCCGCATCGACATTGCCGAACTTGCCACCAAACGCTCGGGCATCCTCGGCGTCAGCGCGATGGTGGTGATGGGCGCGCTGTTCGTCATTTTTGCGCCGCAATTGGCGGCTGCCTTCGGCGCACAGGATGACGTATTGGCGTTGGCAACGATCGCAGTTGCGCTCTCGGCGCTGGAATTGCCGTCGCTGGCGTTCTATATGATCTACAGCGGCGCGCTGCGCGGCGCCGGCGACACGCGCTCACCGATGATCGTATCGCTGGTTGGCTCCATCGTCTTGCGAGTGAGCCTGGTGTGGCTTCTGGCGGTGGGGTTGGGGATGGGGCTGGCCGGCGTCTGGCTCGGCACTGCGCTCGATTGGCTTGGCCGCGCAGCGATCGTGTATGCGCTGTATCGGCGTGGACGCTGGAAACAGATGAAGGTGTGATGAGAAAGTGCCGCAAATGGCGCGTTGTATTTACCAAACCGGCAAGTTGCGCAAATTGCATCTCTTCAATCAACAAAGCGCAAGCTAAAACAGCAATTCCACGTTGCCTCAGCACGGTTTTCAAGCATCCTAAATTATCGTTTCGACAAGGCATCTCTGATGAGTTGACAGTTGTAAACGTTTACTTATCATGTCAATCACGTTGGGCAAACTGTGACGCCGGCCAGTTGCAGTTTAGACACATGATTGCTCATTTAAGGAAGCATTTTTCACGTCGTCTCGCGCACGCCTTCAGTTTTCTGTTTGCTGCGCCATACTTTCTCTCCTCCTTCTTGTGCAGCGAGGGTGCTGATCACATGTTGTTCAGCACCCTCGTGCATTTTCCACATCGCCGCACTCCATTGCCGCCGGCAAACATGGGCTAAATCTGGCCGCTTTCAAACAAATAGAACATCACCATGTCTACTTCCCTCCGGGCAGCCTATCTGCGTTGCGAATATCTCGTCAATCCGCTTGGCATTGATGTTGCGAAGCCGCGACTGAGCTGGGAATTGCAATCCGACACCAATGGACAAAAGCAAACGGCGTATCAAATCCAGGCCGCAAGCAGCCTCGCCGGCTTGCAGCGTGGCCGCGCCGACCTGTGGGACAGTGGCCAGATCGACAGCAATGCCACCTGCCACATCGAATACAAGGGTAAGCCGCTCACCAGCGGCCAGACGGCGTGGTGGCGCGTGCGCGTATGGGACAAAGATGGCAACGGCACAGAGAGCGACATCGCCTCGTGGGAGATGGGGCTGGTGCGCAAGAACGACTGGCAGGCCGAATGGATTGGCCATCGGCAGGTGACGACCGATGCGCTCTCCCCCGCCCCGCTCTTCCGGCGCGCCTTCAACGCGCGCAAACAGGTGAAGCGCGCGCGGTTGTATGCCACAGCCCGTGGCATCTACGAGTTCTACGTCAACGGCCAGCGCGCCGGCGATGCCATCTTCCCGCCTGGCTGGACGGACTATCGCATCCGCATCCAGTATCAGACCTACGACGTGACCAGCATGATGCAAAGCGGCGAGAACGTCATCGGCGCATGGCTCGGCACGGGCTGGTATGCCGGCCATATCGGCTTCACCGGCCAATCGCGCCACTATGGCGCAGAGCCGATGCTGCTGGCGCAATTGCATCTCGAATATGCCGACGGCTCAAAGGAGATCATTCTCACGGACGAGCAGTGGAAAACCAGCAATGGGCCGATCTTGTATTCAGATTTTCTCGCCGGCGAGTTCTACGATTCGCGCAAGGAACTGATCGGCTGGAATGACGTGAACTATGACGACAGCGCATGGCAGGCTGTGTTCACCGCCCCGCGTGATAACACGGCGCTGGTTGCAGATTGCTCGCAGCCGGCGCGCGCCATCGAGCGGCTGAAACCATTCACCGTGAAGCCGCTGGACAGTAACACGCAGATCGTGGATATGGGACAGAACATGGTTGGTTGGGTGCGGCTGGGGTTGCGCGGCAAAGCCGGCACGAAGATCCAACTGCGCTATGCTGAGATGCTGAACAAGGATGGCTCGATCTACACCGAGAGTTTGCGCAGCGCCAAAGCCACCGATACCTACATCGTAAAGGGCGGTCCGCGTGAAACGTTCGAGCCGCGCTTCACCTTCCATGGCTTTCGCTATGTCGAAGTCACCGGCTATCCCGGCCCGCTAAAGAGCGGCGACATCACCGGTATCGTCGTGCATTCTGACACACCAAAGGTCGGCAGTTTCGAATGCTCGCATCCAATGGTGAACCAGTTGCAGCGCAACATCGAATGGAGCCAGCGCGGGAACTACTTGAGCGTCCCGACAGATTGCCCGCAGCGCGACGAGCGCATGGGTTGGCTGGGCGACGCCGGCCTGTTCATTCGCACGGCCTCACACAACATGGACGTGGCCGCATTCTTCACCAAGTGGATGCAGGATATTGAGGATGCGCAATCACCCGAAGGGGGCTTCCCCGATGTTGCGCCGCGCGTGGTCGATCCGATGGATGGAGCGCCGGCGTGGGGCGACGCCGGCATCATCATCCCCTGGGTGATGTATCGCCAATATGGCGACACGCGCATCATCCGCAAGCATTGGGACGCGATGGCGAAGTGGATGAGCTATCTCGCCGAAGCCAACCCCAACTACCTGCGCATCAACCGCCTGAACAATAACTTTGGCGACTGGCTTGCCATCGCCGCTGACACACCGAAGGATGTGCTGGCAACGGCCTATTGGGCCTACGACGTACTGGTGATGAGCAAGATGGCCGCAGCAGTGGGCAAGCGCAGCGAGACGAAGCATTTTGCCGAACTTTTCGAGCGCATTCGCAGTGCGTTCCTCACAACGTATGTAGATGGCGATGGCAAAATCAAGGGCGACACGCAAACAGGTTACGTGCTGGCGTTGCACTTCCAACTGCTGCCAACAGATGAGATGCGCGGGCGCGCCGTGCAACACCTGCTCAACGCAATCAGGGTGAAGCGTGAACATCTCAGCACAGGCATCGTCGGCGTCAGCGCGCTGCTGCCGGTGCTGAGCGAATCCTGCAACACATCGACAGCCTACAAGCTGTTGCTCAACGACACTTTTCCGTCGTGGGGGCATTCGATCAAGCATGGCGCGACCACGATCTGGGAAAGATGGGATGGTTGGACGGCGGAAAGTGGGTTCCAGTCGCCGGCGATGAATTCGTTCAACCACTACGCGCTTGGCTCGGTTGGCGAATGGCTGTATCGCTATCTCGCCGGCATCGACCTCGATCCCGATGTGCCAGGTTATGAGCGCCTGCTGATTCGCCCACGCATCCGTGATGGCATCATGCATGCCGGCGCAGAATTGCGCAGCATCCGCGGCAAGATCTGCAGCGCATGGGAAGTGAAGGACGGCACAGTGACGCTGAAGCTGACCCTGCCACCAAATACCACCGCGCAGGTGATGTTGCCTAATGGTAATGGCCGCGTGAATGGCTTGAGTGAAGGGGCAACGCTGGTGGGCACCGACGATGGCACGGCAGTGCTTGAAGTTGATAGTGGCAGCTACGTGTTCAGGTCGAAGCCGTAAGTAGTGCCTATGCGCAATCCTCGCAAAGCAGTAAATGCGACTTTTGCAGCGACGCATTTACTGCTTTGCAGCACCACAAGCACCACAAGCTCCTAAAGTTCTTAAAGAGCGGACAGGAATTGCTCGACGGCGCGCAGATATGCGCCCGGCTGCGTAAAGTTCAAGTGGTGCCCTGCCTCGCGAATGCGCACAGTCTGGATCTGCGGATTGACCTGCGCGACCTCTTGAGCCACCTCTGGCGTCACGATGCCTCCTAACTCCGGGTCCGCAGTAAGTAGCAAGACCGGGCAGTGAATGGCCTCGACGGTGGCGCGTATGTTCGATTCGGGGATCAATGTTGTGTCAATGACGTTTTGATCAAGCAACTTCTTGCCCTCGCACCAGCGCTCGACGATCACTTCCGGCCATGTTGGATGTTCTCGCCGGCATTCTTCCATTAACTGCTGTTGAGTTTTGCCGGGGAGCGTCCTCACCCAGGTCGCCATGTTCGAATCATCAATGCGCATCGGATAGCTCGCATCGCTGCGCAGCGTGAACCATGGCGGGTCGATCAGCACCAACGCGCTCGCCAGATCGGGCCGGCGCGCGGCGAGTAGCGAGGCTACAAATGCACCCATCGAATGGCCAAATACGATGGGCCGGCTGAGACCCAACGCCTGAATCACCCTGATCAGATCATCAGTCAGATCATAATGACGACCTTGAATCAACCGCGCAGAGCGGCCATGACCGCGCGCATCGGGCATGACAAGGTCATAATCTGCCGCAAGCGCCTGCGCAGTAGGCTGCCAGCACAAACCTGTGTCAGAGAAGCCGTGCGCCAGCACGATTGCCGGCGCGCCCGCCACGCCGGCGCGGTAGTAGTGCATCACGCCATTACCCAGATCGACATCGCCTTCAGTCCAGTTTGCAGGAATATTCATGTCAGTTTTCACTCTCGATTTGCGCTCACTATAGACGAAGCGCGCCGATTTGCATCATGCGCCGCCTGTGATGAAATCGCCTGCGTATGGAAGTCGCCCACCCGCCCGCTGAAATTTCACTTTCCGCAGCCGCCGTCACCAAAAAGACATATCTCTACGACCGCTTGCGCTCACTCGCCTCCGGCGTGATCGACAGCGCCGCCAGCACTTTTTTGCTGCTGATGGCAGTCAAGGCCTTCGACGCCGGCTCGATTGAGAAGTCCTTCATCGCCGCCAGCGGCAATATCGGCATGTTGCTTTCGCTGTGGCTGGTGCCACTGGTTGAGCGCTGGGGCAAACCAGTGATGCATGTCGCAAGTTGGATGATGTGGGCCGGCGGTGCGGCGATGCTGGTAGCCGCCGGCGTTGGCACGCTCAACGTGCTGGTCATCTCCAGCGTTGTCTCCATCGGTCTCGCAAACGCCATCATCCCGCTGCTGACCGCGGTGTATCAGGAAAACTACCTGTCGCGAGAGCGCGGCAAGTATGTGTCGCGCACGTTTGTGCCGCGCGTGGCTGCAACGATTGTGTTTGGCGAACTGGCCGGCCGGCTGCTCACGCAAGACATCAATCTATACCGCTGGCTGCTGGTCGCCTTCGCCATCGCATTTGCCTTCGCCGCAATTTGTCTTGTGCGCATCCCATCGACGGCGCTGCATGCAAAGCCGCAGTCCTCAATGCCTCCGCCGCCAGCCGCTTCCCAGAGAAGCGGAGAGAAAGGAGTCATGCTGGGCGCGTTCCATTCGATGAGGCATCTGCGCACCGATCACACATTGCGCTGGACGTTGGTCTCGTGGATGCTGATGGGTTTTGCAAACTTGATGATGTGGCCTTTGCGCGTGGAGTTTCTCGCCAACCCCAAATACGGCCTGGTGCTGAATCCGCAGCAAGTCGCGCTCTACGTCATCACCATTCCGAGCGTGATGAGGCTGCTGCTCTCGCCGGCGTGGGGCATGCTGTTTGATCGCATGAATTTCTTTGTGCTGCGCATCATCCTGAACGTCGGTTTCGCGCTGGGCATCGCAGCGTTCTTCACCGGCAACAGCGTGCTGGGGCTGGTGCTGGGCGCCGCCATCTTCGGCATTGCCAACGCCGGCGGCGAAGTGGCCTGGAATCTGTGGGTGACGAAGTTTGCGCCCCACAACCTCGTGGCGGAATACATGTCAATTCACACCTTCTTCACCGGCATTCGGGGCATCGCCGCGCCATTCATCGCCTTCCAACTCACGCAAACGCTCGACATCGCCGGCATCGCGCTGGTGTGCGCGCTGCTCATCCTCTTCGCATCGCTCATCCTCATCCCTGAGGCACGCAGTGAGAGGCGGAGGATGCATGAAGCCATTTGATCAGCTCAGCCACGCTGGCAAAATGCGCCGGCTGCATCGCATCGCCATGACCGCCCTGCCCCGCTACGGGCTGGTCGATGCATCATGCACATTGCTGAGCGCATCCACCAACGCAATCTTCGATGTGCGGTCACGCGCCGGCGCGCGGCTGGCGCTGCGTATTGCAACGCCGGGCTGGCGCACACTCGGTGATCTGCAGGCCGAAGCGACGTGGCTGGAAGCGCTTGCGCGCGATACCGACCTTTGCGCGCCGCGCATCATTCGCTCCATCGACGATGAAACAGTGATCATGCTGGAAACAGGGATCACGCCGGCGCCGCTCCATGTCACACTCACCACCTTTTTGCCAGGCATGCTATTGGGCAGGCGATTGAACGCGGCAAACCTTTGGAAGATGGGCGCGCTGTTTGCGCGGCTGCATCAGCACGGCAAGGCCTGGCAGCCGCCGGCAGGCTTTACCACGCGCACCTTTGCGCATTTTCTCTCGCGTGATGAGCCGAATGCGCTGATAGATGCGCCAACTGCCATTCAACAGGCCATCGCGCGCGTGGAGGCGGAATATGCATCGCTCGACCGCGCCGATTTGCGCGTGATTCACTGCGATCTGTGGCACGACAACATCAAGCTATATCGCGGCGCGCTCTGCCCATTAGACTTCGAGGACACCATCTGGGGCTTTCGGCTGCACGACATCGCAATGGCGATGCTGGACCTGCGCGAGGAGGTGGGTGAGGCGAGCTATATGCACTTGCTCGGCTGTTTTCACGAGGGCTACACAACGTTACTCGACTGGCCGGCCGGCAACCTCGACGCGCTGCAGGCTGGCCGCATCCTCTGGCACATGAATTTCTTGAAGCGCCACAAGCCTGACTTTGACGAACGATTCATGCCGTTCTACGTCGCACTGATGCAGCGTTTTCTGGACAACGACGCATTGAGCGCGCCTCTGCGCCCCTGACTGACGACGCGCTCCCTCACGTTGCGTAAAGGACGCGGCCACAGTTCGAGCAAAGCGCCGGCGTGCTGCCTGTGCGCGCCTGCTGCACCTGCTGCGAAGATGCCGCCGTGCCGCACTGGCTGCATGCGCCGGCTTTGATGACCGCGACTGCCACACCGTTCGTTTTTTTGTTGCGCAGGGCGGTATACAGATCGAGGTCAGCTTTTGGCAGCGCTGCGCTGAGCGCCTGACGCTGCTCCAGTTTGGCGCGCACCGACACAACCATCCGATCCCACTCTTCGCGCAGATGCACGTTGTCGGCGTTGAAATTGCGTTCGGCGTGGTCGTGCGCAGCCTTGCACGCAGCGAGGTCTGCCCTGGCCTGCTCAACGCGCTCCATCGCAGCCATCAATGCGTCATCCATGCCGGCGCGGCGCTTCTTCAATGCAGCCACCTCATGCTCCACATCCAGCATCTCCTTTGGTGAGTGAATGGCGCCGGTATACAAGCGCTGCTCTTCGCCCTGCACCTTGTCGTCGATGGCTCGCAAACTGTCTTCAAGGTCTTTGAGCACTGTGCTGGCGGCCTTCCATTCCACTTCAGCACGCGCATGCTCGTCGCGGGCATGCTGCAACGCCGGCGTGCCTTTCAGCAGCGTATCGATCTCCTTGCCGCGCCGGCGCGCCGCGTCAAGTTCCGTGTCGAGTTGTTGCAACCGATGCAATGATTCTGCTCTGGACATGTGGGCTGAGTATATCGGCTGGCGTCTATAATGTCGGCGAGGTAAACACAAAAGATGCGACCCCCTAGCGGAGAAGGCGGCCGTGGCAGCCTGATCGACTTTGCACTGATCCTGATCCTCTTTGCCATCGTGCTGGTCGTGATCGTCGTGCTGCTTGGCCCGGCTATTACAGATTTCCTCAGCCGGCTTGTCACGCGCTGAAGCTTTTGCGCTGGCAGCGAAACAATGCTGCCAGCGTTTGCTTCTTTCTCCCCAACTTTTGGCGCTTGCACGGCGCGCCGGCAACGTTAGCCTGTTGGCATGGCGCCGGCAATCAGGTCAACATTCCATCAGATCGGCAATGCGTTGCTCGACCTGCTCTATCCACCGCGCTGTGGCGGCTGCAATGAGGTCGGCGCCGGCTGGTGGTGCCCGTCATGCACCGCAAAGGTGCAGCGGCTCGACGCAACCCATGCCGCGCGCAGCATCATGTTGCCAGATGGCACGCAGGTCGATGTTATATCCGCCGCTCTTTTTGCCCCGCCCCTGCGTGAAGGCATCCATCGTTTCAAGTATGAGGCGCAACCGCAGTTGGCCGAGGCGTTTGGCGCGCTGATGGGCCAGGCATGGCTGAAGAGCGCAATACAGATTGACGCACTCGTGCCGGTGCCGCTGCACACGGCCCGCCGGCGCGAGCGTGGTTACAACCAAAGCGAATTGCTTGCCGCTGTAATCAGCCGGCAAACAGAAGTGCCTATGCGCAACCTCCTCGGGCGCGTGCGCCCAACCGAGCAACAGGCGCACCTCAACGCGCAGGCGCGCCGCGCCAACGTCAAAGACGCCTTCCACGCTGCAGCTGCCGTCCGCGCCCAACGTATCGCCCTGGTCGATGACGTGTTGACCACCGGCGCAACGCTGGCTGAATGCGCCTCGGCCCTGCTGCAGGCCGGCGCGAGTCATGTGACTGCCGTCACGCTTGCAAGAGCGCAAACCTAGCGCGAAAATGGCCTCAGGCGCAGCGATGCGTCGAACGACTAGAATCTGTATCGGAGGAACGCAATGCAAGTCACGATTCAAGGTCACAGCATGAACGTCAGCCAACGGCTCGACAAATACGTCCGCAACAAAACGGAGAAGCTGGACCGCTATCTGCCAGGCATCGAGGAAGTGCGCGTGGAATTTACGCGCCAGAGCGCCAAGGCAGATGCTCCCAAAGAGGTGGAGCTTACCGTGCGCCGCAAGCGCACCCTGTTGCGCGTCGAAGTCCAAAACAACGACCCCTTCGCCGCCTTTGATAGCGCATTGGAGAAGATGTATCAACGCATTGCGCGCTACAAGGGGCGCAAGATCAACAAGACGCGCGCCGGCGAGATCGCACCTGACAGCGACGGCATCGAACTGGCTGAGGATGTGCCAATCGAGGCGCCGCCGGCGGCTCCCGATCCCAAAGTCGTCCGCATCAAGACCTTCGCCGTCTTGCCGATGAAGGTGGATGACGCGATCGACCAGATGGAGTTACTCAGCCACGACTTCTACGTCTTCGTGCATGAAGACGACAGCGTGATCAAGGTCGTGTATCGCCGCAA
>JBDHWI010000074.1:0-18715 GCA_039810125.1 Thermoflexales bacterium
GACCAATTCGGGCAAGGGGAAGGCGTTGCGCGCGCCGGGGGATTCATTTGATGCCACTGACTTTAATTCCTTCGATAAATGAGCATGGTGAATACATCGCGGGTGGTCTTGCGTGAGGCAGACACCATCCACTTTCGGCAATCATGCATCCTGCTGAATGCGCTTCTCCCAACCCGCGCGAAATAGCGGCAGGAAATTGTTCGGGTTATAGGGATGCTTCGCAATCTCGTCGTAGTTCAAGTCGGCGCCCCACCCCACAATGTCATCATCCAACGTGATGTAGCCGTCAACCACCTTCACTGGGCGCGTGAGGATGTGCTGGCTCCAGTCATCGTTGAAATCGTCAAAGATCTCGTGGATGAAGAAGTTCGGCGTGGACGTATTGAGGTGCGCGCAGGCCAGCGAGCACAGCGGTCCCTGTGCGCTGTGCGGAGCGGTGACGCCATAGAACGCATTGACCATGCCGCACACCTGCTTGGCCGCCGTCATGCCCAGATTCTGCGGCTCAAGCTGGATGATGTGAACAGCATTGTGCTGCAACAATTCGCTGAATTGGTCACGGCAATAGTAATCCTCGCCGCAGGCAATCGGGACGGGGCTGCGCTTCGCCACCTCGATCATTGACGAGATGCGCTGCGGCGGCACCGGCGCCTCAAACCACGTTGGTTTGTAGGGCGCAATGGCATCGGCGAATTGCAGCGCGGTATGCACCGAGAAGCGATTATGACCTTCGACCAGCACGTCGACACCGGGGCCGACGGCATCACGCACGGCTGCAATGATGTCGACGGCGAGCTTGAAGTCATTGAGGTCTTCCATCACGCGCCAGGCCGGCCCAAACGGGTCAAATTTCAGCGCAGTGTAGCCCTTCCCCACCACTGCCTTCGCCTTCTCGTGAAAGCTCTCCGGCGTGCGCGGTCCGCGATACCAGCCATTGGCATATACCCGCAACCGTGAATGCGCCCGCCCGCCCAGCAGCTTGAACACCGGCACCCCAAGCGCCTTGCCCATGATGTCCCAGCAGGCATACTCGATGCCGCTGAGCGCCGCGCCATGTATCTGGCCGCCATCGCTGTAGAAATCGCGAAACAGCCGCAACGAATGCTGCTCGACATTGAAGGGATCCTGGCCGATGACAAAACGCTTCAACTCGTGAATGGCTGCCTCGGTCGACTTGGTGAAGCCGTTGAGCGTGGCCTCGCCGATGCCGTGAATGCCCTCATCGGTTTCAACGCGCGTAAACAGCCAGTTCTTCCACGGGTTGCCGGCAATATAGGTTTTGATGTCTGTGATTTTCATGGTTTGATTTGCACTCGACAGAATGAACAGAATATTTCTTGAGTTGGGAAATCTGTCAATTGGCTATACTGTCGAGTGTGAATGCACAACAAGCCAAAACCATGATCGAGCAGGGCCGCGTGATCGCTATTTTGCGCGGCGACTATGTGGGCTACTTTGCGCAGATTGCGCGCGCACTGGCCGGCGCCGGCATCACCGCGATGGAGGTGACGCTGAATTCCGCGCAAGCCACCGCCGGCATCGCAGAGATGAAGCGCGAGTTGGGTGCTGCCTTTCTCGTTGGCGCCGGCACGGTGTTGAATGTGGAGCAGACGAAGCAGGCGCTGGACGCTGGCGCCCAATACATCGTGGCGCCGAACACCAATCCGAAGGTGATCGAATATTGCGTGCAGCATGACATCTGCGTCGTCCCTGGCACCTACACGGCCACCGAGATCATGAATGCGTGGGAGATGGGCGCGCACATGATCAAGCTGTTCCCCGTCGAGATGAACTACTTCAAGGCCATTCGCGGTCCGCTCAATCACATTCCCTTCTGCACCACCGGCGGCGTGGGCATCGAGAACGCTGCCGATTACATCAAGGCCGGCGCTGCGGCAGTCGGCATCGGCAGCCAGATCATCGGCAGCTATGTGAAACAGGCCGGCGGCATCGACGAGCTTGAACGCCGCGCGCGGCAACTCGTCACGAACATCAACGCGATCTGAGCGATCTGAGATTCAAGAGTCGGGATCACCCGATGGTGCGACATGGTCGTTCGGCATCGCTCTGGGAGCCAGGATCATTCGATCTTGAGGATTTTGAAGACTGTGGGGCCGGCGGGTGTCACCACGCGCACCTTTGCGCCGACGCGCTTCCCGATCAACGACTGACCGAGCGGCGAGACGTTGCTAATTTTGCCGCCCATCGGGTCGGCTTCGGCGGCGCCGACGATGAGAAAAGTTTCTTGATCGGGGAAGCCCTCTTCGACAACCGTGACGCGGCTGCCGATGCGCACATCTCCGGCGGTCGATGCGCTCTCATCGAGGATCACAACCTCGGCCAACATGCGCTCCAGCGCGATAATGCGCCCTTCGAGGAAGCCTTGTTCCTCCTTAGCGGCAGTATAGTCTGCGTTCTCAGAGAGGTCGCCCTGCTGGATGGCCGCGCGCAGCCGTTCGGCCAGTTCGGGCCGCTTCACGTCGCGCAGGTATGCAAGCTCATCGCGCAATTTTTGCGCGCCTTCGGCGGTGAGATACGTCTTGTTTGAATCTTGCTGGCCTTCCATTGCGATGATTCTACAATGGGACATTGTCAAGGAGAAACTGGTGAAACCAAGATGACTGGCCTTCCTTTCTTTCCGCCCATCGATCCACGCACGATCGTGACGCCAAGCCGCGAGATCTATGCACACATGGGCGAGGCGAATATTTACAAGATGCTGTCGGATTTCTACTTCGAGTTGGAAAAGTCGAGCATCCGGTTCATGTTTGCAAAGGACATGCAGGCGGCGTCACAACGGTCTGCTGCGTTCTTCGTCGGCCTGTTTGGCGGCCCCCCGCAATATCAGGAGCGCTATGGCAATCCGATGATGCGCGCAAGGCACATGCCCTTCCCCATCGATCAGGCCGCGCGCGACGTGTGGCTGGCGTGCTTTCTCAAGGTGCTGGAAGACGCGCCGGCGCAATACAACTTCCCGCCCCAGTTTCTGCAGGGCTTCAAGGACTTCCTCGCCGGCTTCTCTCTCTGGATGATGAACACGGCGTCTATCAATGACGCGTCACACATCCCAGTGCAGCCTTCGTGATCTGCGCCGCGCCATTCACCCAACCGCAATCAAAATTCTTAACCCCAAATCCCATGCCCATCCCCAATCACATCCTCGTGTTCGTTCCAGGCTATCTGGGCAGCACCTTGCGCGACAAAGCCACAGGTCGCAATGTGTGGCTCGATTTTTCCGGCTTTCCTCTGAATCCGCTGGAGTGGGATGACTGGCTGGATGCGTGGATGCAGCTGATGACCTATCCATCAGATTTGGAGGCGAGCGGCATCGTCGACGAGGTGGTGTTTGTGCCGCCATTTGTAAAAATGGAGCAATACAGCCGGCTGTTCAATGCATTGGCCGGCATGGGTTACAAAGTCGAAGGTGATGAGCGCGAGGTGAATTTCTACAAGTTCCCCTACGATTGGCGGCAGGACAACCGCATCAGCGCAAAGCAGCTCGGCGCAGCGATTGAGCGCTGGCGCAGCTTTCACCCAGGCGCGGAGGTGTGGATCATCGCGCACAGCAATGGCGGCGTGGTGTCGCGCTGGTATGTGGAGCAGGAAGGCGGCAAGGCTGTGGCGACGCGCCTGCTGTTGATGGGTTCACCATATGACGGCACGCCAAAAGTGATGCGCATTGGCTTCAATGGCGCGGATTCGCTCATTCGTCCAGGCCTCGATGTGTTGAACATTTCCGAGCGCACGAAGCGACTCTTCCGCACTTTTCCATCGCTGTATCAACTATTTCCGGTGCGCAACTCCTTTTTGCACGACGCCGGCAACGCAGAAATCGACGCTTTCGATGGCGCCGGCTGGCTTGATGACGCCACCCAGCGCGCGTACCTCGAAGACGGCAGACGATTCACCGAAACGCTCGGGGATGCCGCCAGCGTGGAGACGCTGTGCTTCTTTGGCCGCAAGAAGCCGACGCTGACCTCAGGCATCGTGAAAGTGGAAGCGCTGGGCAAATGGGATGCCATCGATTGGCAGGACACCGACGCTGGCGACGGCACCATCCCCGAGCGCAGCGCCGCCCACCCCAAGGCCACCGCGCGTTACCCTTTCGTCGTCAGCCACGGCGATATCTACGTCAATCCGGCCGTGCTTGAATTCCTCAGATTCGAGTTGATCGACAAATACGAGGGCTTCGACAAGGATCTGGTGGCGACCGACATGCTGAGCATGGTTTTCGAGCCGGATCGCGATGCGTATGCTGAAAACGACACGATCTGGCTGCACGCGCGCGTGGCCGATAACGCCGGCACTCCTCTACCTGACGCAACGGTGACGGTGCGAATGGTTTACGAACGGCCTCTGCCAGGCGACCTGCCGCCAGCTGAAATTCCAACTACCCAGACCGTGAAGCTGGTGGCGCTGCAAAAAGATGCTGGCAAATTCGAGGGTTTGATGTATGGGCCGGCAGTGAATGGCTACTATCGCCTGATCGCAACAGTTGAGCATCCAGACAACGGATCTGCGACTGGCGAGGAGTTGGTCGCCGTGGAGACGCCGGCGCACTGAACGTCAAGCCACGCCAATTTCAAGTTGCGCGAACAAACCAACGTGATCGGATGGATATAGCGTGGCGTCGTTCGGCGCCGGCTGATCCAGCACCACCTCGCACTCATGCACGCGAATGCGGCCGGCGACAAAGATGTAATCCAGCACGTCGCGCCACGGCTCAGTCGTCTGCGTCAGGAAGAAGTTGCCGACGCGGCTTGCGCTTTTGCGCAGCTTGTCCAGTGAATACACTAGCGGCGTCGGGCAGGTATATTCCGGTTCGCGGCCATGCTTCAATTCATGCGCAGAAGCGAACACCTGCTTCATGATTTGAATCGTGCGCATCTCAGGCGTGGCGTTGAAATCGCCGCACGCGATGATTGGCAGCGCGCCGGCCTGCAAACGCACATAGTTGATGACACGCTGCACCTGCAGGCTGCGCTTCACATGATCGTAGACATGGAACATGAAATGGCCATTCACCAGCGCAACTTCCTGATCGGCCACCTGCAGGCGCACAAATTGCGCCACGCGCCGCTGGTGCATCAGGTCAAGCGTGCGCCACGCCTTCACCGGCAGCCGGCTGAGCGTCGCAACTGCCTCATGCTCGGCCAGCACGCCGGTTTTCGGCGAGGTATATACCCTGTAGCCACCCAGCACGTCTGCAAGCCATTGCGCATTGTTGTGCGGCAGGCTCACTTCCTGCAATGCGATCACATCGGGGTTGAGTGCGCGCAATCCGTCGACGATAAGCTGCCGGCGCTCATGCCAGCGCGAGGGCTTGTTCAGCAAGTTCAGAGTGACAAGGGTGAAGATGGCGTTCATGTTGCTTCAGCGAAGTTCGATTCTACTGGTTGCCCATGCAGCCATTCTGCTATCAAATCTGCCCCGATGCACAAAAGGAAATCAACCAATGAAACCCAGTAAATCAAGGAAGCGGCCGGCATGAACAAGACTGTCTCACTCACCGGACATGCAAGCGCTGAGCAGGCGTTGACGTATCTCCATCTGCCATTCGACGTGCCGGCGCAGACGCGCTGGATTGTCGTTCGGTATCGTTACAGCGATCCCATCGGCTCTGACCCGTGGCTGACCGGCGGCAATACCGTCGATCTGGGATTGGTCGATGCGCGCGGCGCCGCTTTTTGTGAGATGGGTCTGCGCGGTTGGAGCGGCAGCGCAAGATCAGAGGTTTTTGTGGGCGAGCAAGCCGCCACGCCAGGCTATGCCTCTGGCGCGCTCGACGCCGGCACGTGGCACGTCATCCTTGGTCTGTACAAAATCGCACCTCAGGGTTGTGACTATACCGTTGAGATCACACTCTCGAATGAGGCTGGATTGCCGCCGGCACACCACGGCGCTGTGATGTTGCCGGCAGCCGCGCGCCTGTCATTGGACGCGCCGGCATCCCACGCGCCCACGCATGCCGGCGGCTGGTATCGCGGAGAATTGCACTGTCATTCGCAGCACAGCGATGGTGAAGCGAGCGTTGAAGACATCATTCTGGCGGCGCTGGCGCTCAACCTCGATTTTCTCGCCATCACAGATCATAACGACCTCACCCACCACGCGCGCATGGCTGCCTACGTCGCTGCAAACCACCCGCCCATCACCCTCATCCCGGGTTGCGAGATGACCACCTATCACGGCCACTGGAATGCCTGGGGCATCGACGATTGGGTGGAATTTCGCATCGTCACCGAGATGCAAATGCAACTGGCCATGCGCGAAGCGCGCCGGCGCGGCGCAATTGTGAGCTGCAACCATCCACGCACGTACGGTCCGCCCTGGGAGTTCGCCGGCGTCACCGACTTCGACTGCCTGGAGGTGTGGAACGGCCCATGGATGCTGAACAACTGGGAAGCGCTGGACGTTTGGGAGCAACTGCTGCGGCAGGGTCGCCGCATCACAGCGGTCGGCGGTAGCGACATGCATCGACTACATCAGATCGATGGCACAGTGGCGCGGCTGGCGCATCCCATCACTTGGATTCACACACCAGACGCGCCTTCGCCGCGCGCGCTATTGAATGCATTGAAGGCGGGACATTGTGCGTTGTCGGAAGCACCGGACGGGCCGCGCGTGTTTCTGCAAGCCGGTGGAGCGCAGTCGGGTGACGCAATTGAGCGGCGCATAGACACCTGCGCCGTTGTCACGGTGGCCGGCGGCGCCGGCTTGCAGTGTGTGGTGCGCGGCGCAGCCGGCGAACGATTCTGCGCAGCCGTGACGCATGAGATGCAGACTTTCACACTCCACTTGGATTGCAGCGACGAGATGTTCTTGTGGGCGCAGTTGCGATCGCCTGAGGCGCTGGGTGGACAGCCCGTGATTCACGCCATGACCAACCCCATCTACATGCACCAGAAATAGTGCTGGGAATCGAAGTGCATACTGTCGAACACGTTTTGCCTGCTGTATCATCGCGCCCGGCGCAATGATGGACACAACACTAGAGCAAAGAGCGCGCCGGCACGCACCATGTCCAACACACCTCAACTCACTCTCGCACTCGTCGGCTGCGGTGGCATCGCGCAGCAACACTGGCGAGGCATCCAATCGCACGCGCGTCGCATTCACGTAACCGCAGTCGTCGACGCCGACCCAGATCGCGCAGCAAAAATGGCTGCGCAGACTGGCGCACAGCCCTTTGCCACGCTCGAAGATGCGCTGCAGAGAGGCGACTTCGACGCCGTCGACATCATGCTGCCGCATCATGAGCACGAGCGCGCAGCACTGCTCGCGTTCGCTGCCGGCAAGCATGTCGCGCTGGAAAAACCAATGTCAACCAGCATCGAGAGTTGCGAGCGCATCCTTGCCGCCGCTCGGCGCGCCGGCACAGTGTTCATGGTCGCCGAGCAGGCGCAGCACTGGCCGGATGTGCACATGGCGCAGCAGGTCATTCGTGAAGGTCGCATCGGCGAGATCATCACCGCGCGCGCGGCCTACAGCCATACCATGGCGCTCACGCCTGTGCCAGCCGGTCCCAAGCCCTGGCGCTACCATCTTGCGCTGGCCGGCGGCGGCATCAGCATCGATGGCGGTTCGCACTGGTTGCGGCCACTGCGCATCTGGCTGGGGGAGGTCGACGAGGTTGTTGCCGCGCTCGGCCATCCGGTGGCCGCAATGGAAGGCGAATCTCTGGCGCGCGCACTGCTGCGCTTTCGCTCTGGCGTGGTGGCAAATTTCGATGCGATCCTCGCTGGCGCAGTTCACGGCGCCGGTGACGAGTTCCGCATCACCGGCACGCTTGGCGAGATCGTGGTGGAGCGCCGTGGACAGGGCCGCCTGCTGGTATATGACGCTGCAAACCCGCAAGGCGAGGCGTTGCTCAGCAAGGACGATGGCCGGCGTGATGCCTTTGGATTGGAGTTGCGCGACTTCGAGTGCGCCGTGCTGGATGGCGCGCCGCTCGCCGCTTCGCCTGAATACTCACTTGGCGAATTGCGCACCGCGCTCGCCATGTATCGCTCGGCAGAGACAAAACGCTGGGAGAGAGTGTGGTAAACAGGGTGAACGATCAGGCCTCCTTATGCCCTGCACCCATCCATCAGCGCCGGCGTGTTCTGGTGCTTATACATCACAAAGTATTCGCGGTGGCCGAGCACTTCGGGCTTACTTGGCTGGCCGGCAGCTATATCCGTCGCCAGTGCCAGCAAATCCAGCGCCGCTTCATCCAGCGTGCGCTCCCCGCGCAGCACCATGCCGGCATCGAAGTCCATGTCCTCAAACATGCGCGCAAATGTGCGGCTATTGCCCGTCACTTTGAGCAGCGGCGCAATCGGGCTGCCGATCACGCTGCCGCGTCCCGTGACGAAGAACACGATCTGTGCGCCGGCGGCGATCAGATCCATGATGCCCTCGGTATCGTTGGGATTGGTGTAACCGAATTGCATGAAATGCGGGTCTGGCACGCTATCGAGCAGCCACAGGCCAGCGCGCGGCGGTTGCTCGCTCACGCGAATCACCCCTTGAATGGGCCGGCTGCCGCTCTTCGCAAATGCGCCCATGCTCTTCTCTTCGATGGTCGTGAGGCCGCCGGCGAAATTGCCCGGCGACGCGCTGAACTGGCGCACTGCCTGCGAATACGCCACCGCCTTGTCATAGACCGCAGCCAATTGCCCGCGCACCGCATCATTTGCCGCGCGCTGCAACATCAACGGTTTGAGGCCGATCATCTCGACCGTCTCCTCGAAGATGGCCGTGCCGCCGGCATCCACCAGCACGTCAAACGCGCGTCCGACGACGGGGTTGCCGGCCAGCCCCGATGTGGCATCTGACCCGCCGCACTCGCTCCCGATCACCAGATCGGCCAGCCTCATCGGCACACGCACGACATCACGCTGCATCTGTTCGCGCATCTGCGCCAGCAACGCCTTGCCTTTCGCGACACTCTTGCTCGTGCCGCCGGCGTCCTGAATGAAGAAGCTCTCGGCCAGTCGGCCAGACTTGCGTACCACGTCGGCGATCTTCGCCGGCTGCGTGTATTCACAGCCCAATCCCACCGCCAGCACCGCGCCGACGTTTGGATGCCGCGCCAGTGCCAGCAGCAGGCGCACGGCGTATTGATTGTCGTAGCAACCCGGGAAACCAATGACATGCGCGTCTGGCTCATCGCTGGCAATGGCATGCGCCACGAATTGGGCACACTCCACGGTATAGATCACCAGCAGTAAATTGCGGATGCCCTTGCGGCCATCAGCACGCAGATAGCCCGGCCAGGAGCGTTGCAACAGCTCATTCATAGCGGGTGTCCGTCGGCGCGCCAGTGGTCATGTCCAGCGTCGCAGCGCGCTCATCAAAGTCGCTGGCCATGTTGTACAAGTGCACCCACTCGCCGGCGTGAATATCGCAGGTGGCATGGCCGATGCGGATGCCATATTTCAAAATCGCCCCACCCTGCGACACATCGCGCAGCGCCACCTTGTGGCCGTATGAGATGGGGGCGTGGGCAACGATCGTGTCATGCGCGCTTGCGCCAATCAGCTCGATGGGGCCGGCGCCGGCGTCATCCATCAGCGTCGCCACATTGTCATTCGGGTGAATCACAAAGGCGTTCGCCATTGTTGATGACTGTAGCAGAGCCCAACCCAAAAGAAAAACGAAAAAGGCGGCTCATCACCGCCTTCCTTGCACTCCCAAGCCCGCGCTACTCTTTCAGAAAGTCGCGCAGTTTGCGGGCATGTGCCGGCAGGCGCAGCCGGCTGAGTGCCTGCGCCTCTATCTGGCGCACGCGCTCGCGCGTCACGCCAAGCTTGCGGCCCACTTCTTCCAGGGTGTAGGTCTCGCCATCCAGCAGGCCGTAGCGCAGTTGCAGAATGCGCACTTCGCGCGGCGGCAGCGTGTCCAAAATATCAGAGAGCTGCTCGCGCAGCATCTGGCTGGTCACCATCTCCGCCGGCGCAGGGCTGTCCTCATCGGGGATAAAGTCGCCCAGCACGCTCTCTTCCTCATCGTCGGTCGGCGTTTCCAGACTGATGGGCCGGCGCGCCACCTGAATCATTTGCTCTGCCTTGCGCACCGTCACGTTCAGCGCCTCCGCCAGTTCAGCCACTGTCGGGTCGCGGCCCAATTCCTGCGTCAGTTGGTGGCTGGCACGCAGCAGCCGGTTGATCTGGTCGCCCATATGCACCGGCACTCGGATGGTGCGACCCTGATCGGCGATGGCGCGCGTCACAGCCTGGCGAATCCACCACGTCGCATAGGTGCTGAACTTATGGCCGCGCCGCCAGTCAAACTTTTTGGCTGCGCGGATCAAGCCGATGTTGCCTTCCTGAATCAAATCGAGGAACGGCACGCCACGGCCGATATATTTCTTTGCCACACTGATGACGAGGCGCGAGTTGGCATTGATGAGATGCTCGCGGGCAGCCATGCCGTCATCGACGAGAAACTCCAATCGCTCAACATCATTCGGATCGCTCACTTCGCCAGTCTGGATTTGCTCACGCGCTTCGCGCCCGCGCTCCATGCGCTGCGCAAGGTCCACCTCTTGCGGCGCCGTGAGCAACGCCACGCGACCAATTTCTTTGAGATACAAGCCGACGGTGTCATCGGCTTCGATCGCCTCGATCAAGCTCTCGTTGGAGCGCTCGTTGTATTCATCCTCTTCATCGTCATCGTCATCCACAGCCTGATCGGCAGCTTCATCTTCGCTGGCCACCACCGCTACGCTGGCATCGGACAACGACGCGAAGAGCTCCTCCAATTGGTCCATGTTCTTCTCGGCATCCGGGAACAGTCCCAAAATGTCTTCGTAGGTAACATAGCCCTTTTCGCGTCCGAGGTTGATCAACTGCTCTTCTGCGCTCAACTCTTCGACCGTGATCTCCTCAATAGCCGTTGCCTGGGCAATGGACATCGGAGCAATTGCAACCGCCGTCGGAGCAGCATTCAACGGCGGCGCAGCAATCTCTGCTGGTCGCTTGGCCTGGCGCTTGCTGGACTTGGGTGCGGCTTTGCGGACAGGCTTGAGGCTCTTTGAAGTCTTCTTAATCGCCATCTAGTTAGTGTTATACACACGCTTATGAGATTTACGTGAATAAATCTCAGCTTTCGTGCGAGGGGGTCAGCACGAAATCGAGCGTGTGACTTGAGGGATATTAGTGATCCTCCAACAGATTGTCAAGCAGGAAAATATCCGATTTCAATACACGAAGCGGGCCATTTCCTGACCCTGAGCGTTGACAAGCACCGCCCGCGCGCCATTCGGCGGCCAGATCGGCTCGTTGCTTGCAAACCCATTGCTGAAGCCGCAGTTGAACTCCCCATATGGCAGATTCGTGTAGATGCGGCAGGTCTGGTTCGCAGCAATCACCGCCCCGCCAGGGAAGATAAATTCCTCCAGCAACACATTGTCCGCATTGCGGATAGCTTTCAGCTTCCAACCATCGAGATACTCTGGCGATTGCCCCTCGTTGTGCAGTTCGACGTATTCATCGGCTTCAATCTGCGTGGCACTGCCGTTGGCAAACACGGTGACGATCCTGACCGTGCCGGCCAGCAACTGCGAACCAGGCTGCAGTGGTTGTGGCGTGATGACAACCGTAGGGCGGGTGGTGACTGTCGGCGTGGGCAACGGCGTTGCAGTGGGCGGCACCGCCGGCGGCTGCGTGGGTTGTTCAGGTTGCCCGGGTTGCTCTGGTGCAACCGGCGGCTGCGGCAATGGCGACGTCTGTGCGCCAGGCAAGGCCGGCGGCATGGTCGGCTGGGCAGGAAGCGTGGGCGGCGGCGCCGGCGTGAACGTCGGCGGTAGTTGCTGTATTGTCGGCTGTGGTTGGATCACCTGCTGTGGCGCCGGCGTGGGTAGCGCCGGCGTCGGCAGTTGCGTCGGCGTTGCCACAACCGAAGCCGGCGCCGCTGTTGGCGCTTCGGATGACGGTGAGGGCGTCATGTCCAATGGTGAGTTGAGCGCTGGCTGTTCCAACGACGGCGTTACCAATGCGGTTTGGGTTGCAGTGGCGGTGGCTGTGATTGTGGCGGTGGCTGTCGGCAAATAGGCCTGCGAAATTGTGCGGCGCGTGCGCGCGATGCTCGGGCTGATGACGATCGCCGAGGCCACGGCACCAAGCATGACGCACAACAGCAACAGCGCGGCAGCGATAATGAGCAGCGGGCCAACCAGTTTGGGCGCGCGGGTCACTGGCGCAGCCTCCGCAGCCGCATCAACGCGCTCGAACAACTCGCGCCGGCTCAGCCATTCCGAACCCACGCCGGCCTTTAGTGCCGCATACTGCGCCGGCCAATAGGTGACACGCGTGTGCCGGCTATGCGGGTCAAAATCCAGTTTGCAACCGCAAAAGTCACACGTCCACTGATCCGTGCTTTGGTCGAGTGCAGCTTGCCGGCACAGTGGGCAGGTGTTAACAGGCAAATTCTTGAGATCCACGGTTTGCTCTTGGCAACAGCCATCAGAATTCCACCGGTGTCATCACCCGCGATGCACGCGGTTTGCGGTCGATCTCCCACGGATACACGATGTAGGCGTCCGTCACGGCGGCGTAATAGGTGGGTTTGTGATTGGGAAAGAGCGAGGCAGACGGCTTGTAGTGCAGCACGGCTGTCTCCACACGCGCGCCGCTTGCCTCCACGCGGCCACGCACGGTCATAATGTGCCGGCCATGTGTCCACACGTCATCTACGAGCAACACGCGCCGGCCGCGCGTGAGCGATTCATCGGGAAATTGCAAAAAGGATGGCCATGCGAGCAAGCGCGGAGCATCGCCGGCAGGGAACTCCACCGCCGCCGTCAAAATGTGCTTGATGTTGAGCGCCTCTGCAATCAGGCCACCCGGAATGATGCCGCCTCGCGTGATCATCATCAGCGCGTCAAAAGCGCCTGTCATGTTCGGCAATACCTGATCAATCAGTGCATCGACATCGTTCCAACTCAATACTTCCTGCTTCGGTGCTTCCTCTCTCCGCATGTCAAATCCCTTTGCAATTTCCTGCAAATAGTGTACCTTAGCCTCAATGAATTCGCGAATGTCGAGCGGGACAACCACCGTGTTGCTCGTGCTGGTCAGCATCTTGATCATAATCTGTGCAGTTGTCGTGTTCGCCCTGACCACAGATCGACTCCGCCTGACGCGATCCGTCAGCGAGGGCATGCCACAGGCGCAGCCCGGCCAGGTGATCGTGCAGCAGCTGGCGCCCACGCCGCTGCCTCCGCCAGAGATCGTGCCGACCCGTGAAGTGGGGCCGCCGGAGCCTGTTTCACCGACAGAGCAGCCAATGTTCAACCCGCCTCCACTCACCGGCAACGAAGGCACGAGCATCCCCGGCGTCGAACCACAACCCGTTGACCCGAATATTCCCAGCTTTGACACCAGCGGCGTCCTGCCAGAGCCTAGCGGCAGCATGCCGCCGGCCAGTGGTATTGACGAGTCAGTTCAGCCCTACCCTGTCGGCTCTCGCCCAACCACCAACAACAACGCGAGCAACAGTGGCAGCAACAGTAACACAGGCTCCGCCGGCGTGCGCTGTGGCCGGCGAGTGGTGCATGTGGTGCAGCCGGGCGAAAACATCTTCCGCATCGCACTGCGCTACTACACCACCATCAACGCCATCGTCTGGCGCAACGGCATCAACGATGTGCGCTTTGTTCCATCCGGCAAACGCCTCGTCATTGTGACGTGCGAGCAGCGCTGATCGCGCCGGCCAAGTCGATACCCTTGATGACCCGACCGAGTGACCGGCCTGCTGGTCACTCGGTTGTCACCGGCACCTCGCCTTTGATTGGCACCATTTCGATCCACGTCGTGCCGGGCTTAAGGGGGATCTTGTTGCCATTCACGTCAAAGAACTCGAATTCCCCCACCCCGCTGCCGCGCTTCCAACGTCCGCCGATCTCGCGACCGTCGCGAAAGACGCGCAGCGGTCCCTCTCCCCAAACCTGAATTTCGATCGAGCGCGCGCCGCCAACGTCCTCTTGAATCAGCGTGGTCTGATGATGCGCATACACCACGATCACGTTGTCAAAGGCGATCTTCTGACGGTTTTCGGCATCGATCTGCTGCTGACCACTGACGGCGCGCAGCCACTTGCCTGCGGCTGAGTCATAGGTCCAACTTACCTTGCCAGATTTGTAGCCAACATCTACAACGCGGGTGTCCTTGCCCGCTGGCGGTGTCGCATCGAACACCCATGCCCTGAACGTCGACGGCACATTCACCCCGCGCTTGTCCAGCTCCTTCCACGCGTTCGGCGCGTTGGCAAACAGGTTGTGCGGCGGCACGCGCCCGCTCACGCGGAACATTGGACAACTGGCGCACTCATACGGTCCGAAATCACTGATCATGGTCAGGTCATTCTTGAAGGCATATGAGTTGCGCATCAAGGGCTTGACGCCCGGGCTGGTGCCGGAGCAAACCAGCGCCGCATCGAAGATCACAGGCAACTCAATATCGATCAGCCGGCAACTGCGCACTGATCCTACTTTTGTCGGCGAATTGGTGAGAAACAGTGCGGTGAAGCGCGTGATGCTACCTTCAGACAGATGCTCCACCACCACGTCGGCCTGGCTCAAGCCGGATTGTGGCCGCACCTCAGCTGTATTCGCCACCTTGATCAGCAGCGGCTTGCGATTGAGCGCAGCTGAGTCGTCGATGACCAGACCGGTATACGGATTTGCGTTTGCAGCGAGCATCGCCGGCGCAGCAGCGGTGTCGCTCACTGCCGCCGCAGCTTGTGGCTCAGGTGTCTCAGTCGCCGGCGCAGTTGTGGGAGATGGCGTATCCGTAGGCGCGATGGTGGCGCTGGGCGCGAAGATGGTCACTTGCGGCGCAAACACGGTCGCGGTCGGCTCAGCCTGTGTGGAGCCGCACGCAGTTATAAATAGGGTCGCGACGAGCAGCCAGGATGCACGATGGACGCGATGATGCTGTTTCAAATTGAACTCCTTCAATGGGCGTTTCTTTACAAGACTGGCCGATTATAAAAAGGCTGCGCCGTGTTACAATGCCGCGCGCTTTACGCGGCCCCTTCGTCTAGTGGTTAGGACGCAGCCCTTTCAAGGCTAAAACACGGGTTCGAGTCCCGTAGGGGTCACACAATTCAAATCAGGGCATGCAGGTCGCTTAAATAAAGGGTTGGATTTCTCCGACCCTTTATTCTTTTCTACGCGATTGCGCCATTCGTCAGAACGGTTTGATTGAGTGTGGCACGCAAGAGTGCGCCCTCACTCAATTCAGCATTGCGCAGCGTCGCCTCGGTCAGATCAGCCCCATCCAGCACGACGCCCTGCAAGTTGGCAGCGCGAAAGATGGCGCGGCTGCACTGCGCATCGCTCAGATCGGCGCGCAAGAGCAATGCCTCGCTCAGGTTGGCGTCGCGCAGCAGCGCCCCCTGCAGCCGCGCGTCGATCAGGCTGGCGCGCTGCAAGAAAGCGTCGCTAAAATCAGCGCGCTCACCCAGCACGCCATCCAGGTTGGCATCGTTCAACTCAGCGGCATGAAATTCGGCCGCGATCAGGTCAGCGCTGCCGAGTTGCGCGCCGGCCATCCGCGCGCGATGGAATTTCGCATGCCCCAGATCAGCAGAGCGCAGGTCAGCGCGCGCCATCTTCGCCTGTCGCAAATCTGCGCGCCGTAAATCTGCACCGATCAGGTTTGCGGACTCCATCACGGCCTGTGCAAAGACGGCTTCGTTCAAGCGCGCATGGTTCATCACCGCCGAGGCAAGGTCGGCCTGGGTAAAGTCGGCCTGCGTCGCTTCGGCTTCAGTCAGGTCGGCTGATTGCATCAAGGCGAGGTTGAAGCGCGTCTGGTTCAATTGCGCACCGCGCAGATTGGCAGCGCGCAAATCAGCATGGGCAAAGTTCAACCCGCGCAGATCGAGGCCGCTGAGATCGACGCCGGCAAACCGCGCGCCCAGCCCTGCGTCCCTGCCAAACGGCGTCGCTGCCAGCACGAGAATCACTTCCTTGCGCGTAAGTTCTGCCATCACCTAAAGCTCGAAGGGCAAAGCGCAGTGTCCAGAATGTTGCATTGGCGTGAATACCCACTTTGATCCATGCGCTTTTTATTCAGCACTTGCGATCGCCGTCCTGCCGATGATCTCGAGTGCGCGATCATCCTGCGGGGGGTGCATCAAGCCGGCGCGCGCATCACGAAAATATCTTTCCAGCGGCAACCTGCGGGCGAGGCCGCTGGCGCCGGCAGTGCGCAAGGCAATGTCAGTCACCGTGATCGCAGCATTGGTGCAAAGGTATTTTGCAGCAGCAAGGTCAGCCTCCATGCCGACGCGCGCTTCGGGTTGCGTCACCCATTTGTGCGCTGCGCTGTGCAGCGCTTCGCGCGCGCTCCTCAGCGCCACGTCCATCTGCCCGATGCCGCGCTGGATGTGCGGCAACTCCGCAATGGGCTTGCCAAGCGCGGTCGGCACGCGCTGCTTGCTGTAGTCCACCATCGCCTGCAAGGCTGCTTCGCCCACACCCAGATACACCGCAGCGAATGCGCAGGTGGCCCAACCCGCCGGCAACGCGCCGCGTTTCGCCTGCCCCGGCGCGCGTTGTTCCACATGCCATTGCGCCGGCACAAACACATCCTTCAACTCAACGTCGAATGAGCCGCTGGCGCGCAGGCTCAGGCTGGCGCTCCACGTGTCAATGAGCGAGAGGCCGGGCGTGCCGGCCTTGACGGCAAAGATGCCGGCGCCCTCTTCGTGCGCGGCGCTGATGAGGAAATAGCCAAGCGCCGGCGCATTCGTCACCCAGCTTTTGCGTCCGTTCAGCACAAAACCGCCATCGGTTGCGAGGGCTTTCGTCGCCGGCAGACCGCCGCGCGAAGGACTGCCCATCTCCGGCTCGCTGGCCGCGCTGTTCACCAGCGCGCCGGACTTCACCACATCGCGGCACAGCCGTGCGAAAGCATCGCCGGCCCAGATGTTGTTTTCGGCCAGCGAGCCAATGACGTGGAAGTGCATCGCCATGCCAAGCGCAGTGCTGGCGTCTCCGTGCGCGAGTCGCTGAAGGATTTGCGTGCATTGCAGCAGGTCGAAGCCATCGCCGCCATACTCTGCCGGCACCGGCGAACGCGGCAGGCCAACGGTCTTGATCGCCGCCACATTTTCGAAGGCAAATGAGCCATCGCGGTCGTGCTTCTCTGCGCCGGCGGCGAACCGCGCCGCCAACTCATCCACCTGCGCCAAAACATCGTCGAAAGATCGCATGTCGCAATTCTATTCACAGCAATCCGGTCTGGCTGTAATCACCCAACAAGAGGCGGTAACCCTGCGGTTTGACCTGCGCGCGAGTGATGATGGACTTGCGTCCGATCAGGCTGTCGTGGATGCGCGCAGGGATGTCGGTGATGGTGCAACCTTCCAACACGATGCTGCGATCGACTTCCGCGCTCTCGATAACGCAATCGCGATCGATGCTGGTGAAGGGGCCGACATAGCTATTCACAATGCGCGTGTTTTCGCCAATCACCGTCGGCCCGCGAACCACACTATTCACGATCTGCGCGCCCTTCTCGATCGTCACGCGCGAGTCGATGATCGATCTATCATCCACCTGCCCATCGATATGCGGCTCCAGCTCTTCCAGCACCAGCGCATTCGCGTCGAGCATGTCTTCGCGCTTGCCAGTGTCCACCCACCAGCCATTGTGAACATACGGGAATACGCGATGTCCATTTGCCACCAGCCACTGAATCGCATCGGTAATTTCAAGTTCGTTGCGCCAGGATGGCGCAATGTTGTCCACCGCCGTGAACACATTTTTGTCAAACATGTAGATGCCAACCAGCGCGAGATTGCTTGGCGGGTTCTGCGGCTTCTCGATCAGGCGCTCAATTTTGCCGGTATCATCCAGCACCGCCACACCATAGCTGCGCGGATCGGCCACGCGGGTCAACACGATCTGGCTGTTGTAATCGCTGTTGGCATATTGCTCGATCAGCTTGTGAATGCCGCCCTGGATGCAGTTGTCGCCGAGGAACATGACGAAGCGATCATCGCCAATGTAGTCGCGGCTGATCTTGACGGCGTGCGCAAGACCGGCCGGCTTGTCCTGCGAGATGTATGTGATCTTCACGCCCCAGCGTGATCCATCACCCACCTGTTGCTGGATTTCCATGCCCGTCTCCGGCGCGATGACCACGCCGATGTCGGTGACGCCGGCGTCGCGGATCGATTCGATCACGCGAAATAGCACTGGTTTGTTGGCCAGCGGGATGAGTTGCTTGGCGCTGGTGAAGGTGAGCGGGCGCAGGCGCGTGCCCTTGCCGCCGCTGAGGATGAGACCTTTCATGATGGTTGTGTGTTCTCCCTGATAAATGTCGCGGAGCGCCGGCGACGCTGCATAGTGTCGGACAGGCCAGCCAGCGCGGCCTCAACGCATTGCCCTCTGCTGCGCTTCAATATTCCAACGCATGGATATCGCGGCCATCGATGATATCGCGGTCTTCGTCATGCAGATCATCGCGCCAGCCTTCGCCCAGCACACTGCCGGCGGCGCGCTTGCACAAGGTGCGATAGCCGCATGCCACACATTGCCGCTCATCGGTGGTCATGGGAAAGGCAGTCGGGCCGGCGCGCTGGAGAATGTCGCCAGCCATTGTCGTGAGCACAATACGATTTGCCTCGTGCTGCTCGGCAGAATATGGCACAGTCACCCAGGGTTGCCGCGCATTCCCCAGCCAATAGCGCATCTCGCACTGTTCCGGCCGCAGCG
>JBDHWI010000075.1:0-18435 GCA_039810125.1 Thermoflexales bacterium
CGACGACAGTCATGTGCAAAGCACAGATGCAATCTCAATCAACGAGGATGGAGTGCAATGGCAAAAACAGTATCCAGAAGAAAACTACTGGGGTGGGCCGGCGTTAGTCTGGCAAGCACAGCGGTGTTGGCAGCATGTGGGGGTGGCGCGCCGGCATCGTCGGGTCAATCAAGCCAGGCTGGCTCATCGAATCAATCGAGTGCGCCGGCGGCCGGCGGCAGCGAGGTGAAGCTGGAGATCGGCTCCGCTGGCAGCGACTCGAAGTTCGACAAAGAGCAGCTTGAAGCGCCGGCCGGCTCGAAGATCACATTGACTTTCAGGAACAATGCGACGGCCGACACGCAGAAATTGTTCAACTGGGTGCTGGTGCAGCCGAACAAACAGTTGCAGGTGGTCAATGATGGCTTGATGGAGGGCGAGGCGAATGGCTACATCAAGCCAAATGACCCCAACGTGATCGCTGCGACAAAGCTGCTCAAGCCGGGTGAGTCGGAGACGATTACCTTCGACGCGCCGCCGGCGGGCAGTTATCCCTTCATCAGCACCTTCCCGGGCTTCTACACGCGCATGAACGGCACCCTTGTCATCAAGTAGTTTCTTGTCACAGGGGCTGCAGGGCACACAGGAAGCCGACGCGCAAGCGAGGGAGAGGGGCGATTCATAAAAATCGCCCCTCTCCCTCGCTTGTTTTTCCACTTGTCGCTGCGTGCTGCGATGACAATCAGGAAATCACGCGATCGGAGGAGGGATCGAGTGCGTCGCGCAAGCCATCACCAAAGAACGAGAAACCCAGCACCAGCAGCGCCAGCACCACGGTGGGGATGATGCCGACGTAAAGATAGCGCGGGCTGGAAAGATATTGCCCGATATCGCCGACCATCTTGCCCAGGCTGGGCATTGGCTCGTTGATGCCGTAACCGAGGAAGCTAAGGCCGGCCTCTGCCGCGATGAAAGATGGGATGGCGAAGCTCACTGCGATCACCAATGGATTCAGGATATTCGGCAGCAAGTGGCGCAGCGCGACAAAGCTTGTGCTTGCGCCTAGGCTGAACGATGCCGTGACGAAGTCGAGTTCCCGATAGGCCAGAACCTGCGCGCGCACCAGACGCGCCAGACCGGGCCAGGCCAGCACGGAGATGGCGATCGTCACCTGGACGATGCCGTTGCCCAACAACATCATCAGCAGGATCTGGAACAGCAGCCCAGGCAGTGACCCCATCACCTCGAACAGGCGATTGAGCATGAAATCCCAGGTGCCGCCAAAGTAACCGGAGATGAAGCCAAGCAGCAAACCCATCGCCACGACAAAAACGGTGGCGGACACCGAGACGATCATGCTGGTGCGAACGCCCCAGAATAGCCGGCTCAGGATGTCGCGCCCCAGCATGTCGGTGCCCAGCGCGAACTGGGGCAGCGCGCCTGGCGGCGACCACTGCTGGAACAGGCTGGTCTTGTCGTAGGGGTGCGGCGCGAGCAATGGCGCGAAGATGCCGATGAAGCCAAAGGCCAGCACGATGACCAGACCGACGATGGCGAGCTTGTTGCGCTTGAAGCGCCGCCATGCCAATTGCGTCGGCGAGAGCGGCTTGTAGGTGGTGGCTTCGGCGAGGTCGCCGATGGACTTGCTTGCACTCAAGGTTGCCATGCTCACTTGCCTCCACCCAGCCGCACACGCGGGTCGATCAGCGTGTAGCTGATGTCGACGAGCAGGTTGGTGAACGTCACGACCAGCGCCGTGATGATGACGGTGAAGATGATGATGGGATAGTCGCGGTTATAGATGCTGCCAAGGAAATAGCGCCCGACGCCGGGGATGCCAAAGGCGATCTCGACATAGATGGAGCCGGTGATGATGTTTGTCACGGTCGGTCCGAACACTGTCACCAGTGGGATCAACATGTTGCGCATGGCATGCTTCATGATCACGAGGACGCGGCTTACGCCCTTGGCTTTGGCTGTGCGGATGTAGTCCTGCCCCAGCACGTCCAGCATGCCAGAGCGCGTGTAGCGAGTGAGGGAACCGACAGTGCCGACGCCAAACAGGAACACCGGCAGGATCATGGCGTTGATGGGTTGCTCATAGAACGCCTTGCCGTTGGTAAAGGCAAACCAGTGCAGACCGATGACGAAGATGGCGATGCCAAAAAAGATGATGGAGATTTGCGGCAGGGTGATGGTGGCGAGTGAAAGTGTGGTCAATAACTGGTCGATGATGGTGTTGCGCTTGAGCGCGGCGATGACGCCGAGCGCAATGCCAAGCGGGAAACTCCAGGCCAGCGCCAGCGCGCCGAGTAGAAGGCTGGAACCCCAGGATTGGATGAAGAGATCGACGACTTTCTTGCCAGGGTAGAAATAGGATTCTCCGAAGTCGCCTCGCACGGCCTTGCCCATCCAACGCCACCAATTGACGTAGAACGGCTGGTCCAAGCCGTATTTCCTGAGCATATTGGCTTTGGCGTCTGCTGAAAGCGGTTGGTTCAACTCTTCGTATGGACCGCCTGGGGTGTTGTACATCAAGAAGAAGGTGAGGAATGACACCACCAGCAGCACAAACACCAGGCCGGCCATTCGACCGAGAATGTATCTAAGCATGAATGCGACCTCTCACGCGCGAAGTCTATGAATCAATATCAATGCATCATCAATGCATCTTGTTGAAGCGTGCAGGGGCAGGCACATCTGCCCGCCCCTGCACCATGCACAAAACGAATCGATCTTCAACTGCGGCTGCCCTTACTGCGGCAGTTCCTTGCGATATTCCAGCACGTTGTTGCCGATGTAGGTGCTTGACGAAGCGCCGTTCATCGTGCCGATGCCAGGCCATGCCACACCCGGATTGGTGTTGACCTTGCCCGGGGCCATCTGCTCGCCCTTGACGTAGGGCTTCCACAGGTTCAAGCCAGTGCGGTGCACGATCCATGGGAATGCCGCGCTCTCAGTCAGCAATTTTTCGGCCTCTTGATAGAGCTTGGTGCGCGCCTCGATGTCGGTCATCGGGCCGGCCTCTGCCAGCAATTCCTGATACCGCTTGTCGTTCCAGACGTGCCGGCCGCCCAGGTCGCTGCCCTTGAACAGCGACAGCATGTTCGACGGGTCGAGGTAGTCCATGCCGTAGTCGATGCGGCCGAAGTCGATGGTGGTGATCATGTTGCCGGCATCGTCCTTCTTCAACAGGTCGGCCATGAAGTCCTTGCTGACCATGCTCTTCACTTCCACTTCGATGCCGAGGTTCTGCTTGATTGAGTCAGCCACCGCCTGGCAGATGCCCATGCGCACCGGGTCGCTGTCGCGATTGACGATGATGAGCTTGTCGACCTTCACGCCGGATTCGGCGTACAGCGTCTTGGCCAACTCGGGATCAAATTTCTGGATGTCCTTGAGCGCCTCGCCGTTGGCGGCAGGGAAGCCTGGGGCGAGGAAGGAATAGGCCGGCCGCGCCAGCACCGGCTTGGTGATGAACTTGACGATCGAGTCACGGTCGATCAAGTGCGTGATGGCCTGGCGGAACTTCAAGTTGTCGAATGGCGGCTTGCGCACGTCGAAGAAGAAGTAGTCGGTGCGGAAGTCGACCACGTCCGGCGCAGCCATCTGGCTGAGGGCAGGGTCGTTCAGCACGGCGTCCACCTCAGCAGCAGTGCCTGGCGTGGTGGCGTCGATCTGGCCGGCCTGGAAAGCCTGGAAGCCGTTCGGGAAGACGATCGAGATCATCTTGTTGAGATACGGCTTGATGTCTTCAGGGGCCTTCGGGTTGGCTTCGATCACCACGCGCGTGGGTGAGAACTCGGTGACAAAGAATGGGCCGCACGACACAGTGGTCTTGGGATCGGCGTTGTAGAACGGGCCGTGTGCGGCCAGCGCCTTGGCGTTCATCGGCATGGCGTAGATGCCGAGGCGCGGCAGGTAGGGCGTTGGCTCGCTGGTCTCGATGATCAGTTCGAATTCATCCTTGCCCTTGTGCACGCCGACTTCCGTGATGGGCTTCTTGCCGGCGACCACGTCATCGAAGTTCTTGATGTTGCCAGAGCCGGCGCTCCAGTACCACACGAAGTCGTAGGCGGTCTCTGGGTTGGCCATGTGCTGGAACGTGGCGACGAAGTCGTCTGCGTTGAGCAGCGTGTCGTCCGTCCACATCAGGTCCTTGCGCAGATTGAAGGTCCAGGTCGTGCCTTTGTCGTCCACCTTCCAATCGGTTGCCGAACCGGGGATGAGATCGAAATCCTTGTTGATGCGAGTGAGTGGTACAGAATACTGGTCGGACAGCGGGCCACGGTTGTACACGCTGCCGGTGATCTCCATGTGCTGGCCGGGCTTGGCCTCGCTGCCGGCAATCACATAGACCTGCTGCTCGCTGGGCGCGGCATCATCGGGCAACTTCTTGCCGACTGCATTGACCATGTTGGCTACTGGCGCCTCGGTGGCCTTCGGCGCCTCCGTCGCTGCTGGCGCTTCGGTTGCGGCTGGCGCTTCCGTTGCAGCCGGAGCCTCGGTAGCTGCAGGCGCTTCGGTTGCGGCCGGCGCAGCGGTTGCGGCTGGCACTTCGGTCGGCGCGGGTGTGGCCGCCGGCGCGCACGCTGCGAGCAATGCGCCGCCAGCGCCAATCCCCATGATCTTGAGCAATTGGCGTCGAGTCAGGTTGGTTTGTTTGGATTGCATCACTTCCTCCAGTGAATACTCGCGAATCACGGCTGGGAGTAGATTGGGTTGGCTGTTGTGACAGCGTCTCTCCGTGCCGCTAGTCGGCATGTTGTAGCGCAAGTCCAAAAATCGCGCAACTCCCCTTCACTAGGATGAGTGCTTATTTGAGTATCTGAACAGGCTGCTGGCTCATAAAGCGTTGCAGCGCGACCCGCCGGCCATCTCTGCGGTTTATTCACGGCGCGCTTTTCCATCAGTTAACATTGACGGCCACACAAATCATGCCCAAGCGAACCGACATTCATTCCATTCTGATCATTGGCTCCGGCCCCATCATCATTGGCCAGGCGTGCGAGTTTGATTATTCCGGCGCGCAAGCCTGCAAGGTGCTGCGCCGCGAAGGTTATCGCGTCATCCTCGTCAACTCGAATCCGGCCACCATCATGACCGACCCGGAATTTGCGGATGCCACCTATGTCGAACCGCTGACAGTGGATGTGATTGAGAAAATCATCGAGAAGGAAAGGCCGGATGCGCTGTTGCCAACCGTCGGCGCGCAGACTGCGCTGAATCTGGCGACTGCGCTGGAGGAAGCCGGCGTCCTAAAGCGGCACGGCGTCAAGTTGATCGGCGCAAATGTTCAATCGATCAAGATCGCCGAAGACCGCCAGCTCTTCAAGGAAGCGATGGAGGCGCATGGGCTGAAGTGCGCGCTGGGTGACACCGTGACCAGCGTGGATCAGGCCGTTGCGTTGGCACAGACACTTGGCTATCCGGTGTTGATTCGTCCGTCGTTCACGCTTGGCGGCAGCGGCGGCGGCGTGGCCTACGACGAGGCTGACCTGCGCGAGAAATGCGGCAAGGGTCTGAATGAAAGCCCGATGCACCAGGTGCTGATTGAACAGAGTGTGCTGGGCTGGAAGGAATATGAGTTGGAGGTGATGCGCGACCACAAGGATAATTTCGTGGTCGTATGTTCCATCGAAAATCTTGATCCGATGGGTGTGCACACCGGCGATAGCATCACCATCGCGCCCGTAATGACGCTCACTGACAAGGAGTTGCAGCGATTGCGCGACATGGCGAAGATCGTCATGCGCGCCGTTGGCGTCGAGACCGGTGGCAGCAACGTGCAGTTCGCAGTGAACCCGGCCAATGGCGAGGCGATCATCATCGAGATGAATCCGCGTGTGTCGCGCTCGTCAGCGCTGGCCAGCAAGGCCACCGGCTTTCCCATCGCCAAGATCGCCGCGTTGCTGGCGGTTGGCTACTCGCTCGACGAGATTCCCAACGACATCACGAAGAAGACGCCGGCGTCGTTCGAGCCATCGCTCGACTATGTGGTGGTGAAATTTCCACGCTGGGCGTTTGAGAAATTCCCCGGTGCGGACAGCATATTGGGACCACAGATGAAGAGTGTGGGCGAGTCGATGGCGATGGGGCGCACCTTCAAAGAGGCGTTGAACAAGGCTGTGCAAAGCCTTGAGATCGGCAAGATCGGCCTGACGCCGAACGCCGGCGATCTGCCGACGCTCGATCAACTCGATGCCGGCACTGCCGGCCGCCTGTTCGATGTGATGCAGCATCTGCGCCAGGGTGCAACTGCCGACCAGATTCACGCGATTACGAAGTTCGATCACTGGATCATTCGTCAGTTGCAGGATTTGATCGTCACCGAGCGCGAGTTGGCGCAGCATTCGCCAGATACGCTGCCGCGTGATTTGCTATTGCGCGCCAAGCAGGAGGGTTTTGGAGATGCCTACATCGCCAAACTGCTGCAGCCGGCGAATGGCGTTGCCGTCGCGCCGTTGCAAGTCCGCGCGCTGCGCAAGCAGCATGGCATCACGCCGGCGTTCTATCAGGTGGACACCTGTGCCGCGGAGTTTGAGAGCAGCACGCCATATCTCTACAGCAATTACGACGGCTATGATGAAAGCGCGCCACAGTTCAACAAGCCGAAGATCATGATCCTGGGCGGCGGCCCGAACCGCATCGGGCAGGGCATCGAGTTTGACTATTGCTGCGTGCACGCTTGCTACGCGCTGCGCAACCTGGGTTACGAGACCATCATGGTCAACTGCAACCCCGAGACCGTCAGCACCGACTACGACACTGCCGACCGGCTGTATTTTGAGCCGCTTACGCTGGAGCACGTGCTGAACGTGTGGGAGAACGAGTCAGGCATTGTGCAGGGTGAATCAGGTGATTCCAAGCCAGTGCCTGTGCTGTGCCAATTCGGCGGGCAAACTCCGTTGAACCTGGCGCAAAAGCTGAAGGAGTATGGGGCGCCGGTGTTTGGCACGTCGCCAGAGGCGATCGCGCTGGCTGAAGATCGCGAGCAATTCGCAGCGATTCTGGAGGAACTCGACATCACCCAACCGGAGAACGGCACAGCCATGTCGCTGGAGGAGGCGAGGGAAGTCGCGCATCGCATCGGCTACCCGGTGCTGGTGCGGCCCTCGTATGTGCTGGGCGGGCGCGCGATGGGCATCGTATACGACGATGACAGCCTGAAGGGCTACATTGCCGAGGCCACGCGCGTGTCGCCGGATGCGCCGGTGCTGATCGATCGTTACCTTGAGGATGCATTTGAGATCGACGTGGATGCAGTGGCTGATGGCGAGGAGGTGGTGATCGGCGGCATCATGCAGCACATCGAGGAGGCCGGCGTCCACAGCGGCGACAGCGCGTGCGTGCTGCCGCCCTTCAAGGTGAGCGAATATCACCTCAACATCATTCGCGACTACGTGCAGCGCATCGGCCTGCGCATCAATGTCAGGGGCCTGATGAACGTGCAGCTCGCGATCAAGGATGATGTGGTGTATGTGCTGGAGGTAAACCCGCGCGCCAGCCGCACCACGCCCTTCGTCAGCAAGGCCACTGGCGCGCCGCTGGCAAAGATCGCCGCGCGCATCGCCGCCGGCCAGACTTTGAAGGAGATTGGCTTCACCAAGGAGCCGAAGCTGGATGGCTTCTTCGTGAAAGAGGTGGTGCTGCCATTCAACAAGTTCCCTGGCGCGTTCTATCAGCTGGGGCCGGAGATGCGCAGCACCGGCGAGGTGATGGGTCATGCCTCGACCTTCGGCCATGCCTTTGCGAAGGCCGAGATGGGCGCCGGCGGCTCGCTGCCCACGAAGGGCGGCGTGCTGATCACGGTGAACGACTTTGACAAGGGCGCAGTCACGCGCATCGCGAAGGAGCTTTACCAGATGGGTTTTGCCATTTACGCCACCGCCGGCACAGCCGCCTGGCTGAACAAATTGCACATTCCCGCCATCGCGGTGAACAAGGTGAGTGAAGGCTCGCCGCATGTGGTCGATCTCATCACTCGCGGGCAGGTGCAGATGCTGATCAACACGCCGCTGGGGCGCACATCCTTTGCCGACAGCCAGGCCATCCGCTACGCAGCGGTGATGAACCGCGTGCCGCTGCTCACTACGCTCAGTGCGGCGGCTGCAGCGGTGCAAGGCATCCGTGCCACGCAGCAAAAGGAGTTTCGTGTGCGCAGTTTGCAGGTGCATCACCATCTGTGATGGCTGATTGGTGAGCGGGCGGGCCGGCGCAGGTTGTAGGACAATTCCGCGCATGGCTCCCAACGTCATCGTCCTGTTCAGCGACCAGCAGCGCTGGGACACCACCGGCGTGCATGGCAACCCGCTCGACCTGACACCGAATTTCGACCGCATGGCGCGCGCCGGCGCCGACGTGCATTACTCGTTCACCAGCCAGCCGGTGTGCGGCCCGGCGCGCTCAGAGATGCAGACTGGTCGCTATGGCACGGCCACGGGCTGCTTCAAAAATGGCATCCCATTGCCTGCCGATGCACGGACCCTTGCGCATCACTTTCGCGCCGCCGGCTACACCACCGGCTACATCGGCAAATGGCATCTGGGCAGCGACGAGGGCCCGACGATTGAGCGTGAGCGCGGCGGCTACGAATATTGGCTGGCCTCAAATTTGCTGGAATTCACGTCGGATGCCTATCAAACGCGCCTGTTCGACAACGACAACCAGCCGGTCGACCTGCCCGGTTACCGCGTCGATGCGCTCACCGATGCTGTCATTCGCTACATCGCCTCGCCAAAGGATCGGCCGTTCTACCTGTTTGTCTCATATCTTGAACCGCACCATCAGAATCACCGCGATGACTACCCCGCACCGGACGGCTACGCCGAACGCTACGCCAATCGCTGGATGCCGGCGGACCTCGCTGCGCTGCCGTCGCTGGGCGGCTCGGCGCAGCGGCACATGGCCGGCTACCTTGGCATGGTCAAGCGGCTCGACGAAGCGCTTGGTCGCATCCTTGATGCGCTGAAGAGCCTGCATCTGCTCGACAGCACGATCGTGCTGTACACCTGCGATCACGGCAATCACTTCAAGACGCGCAATGACGAATACAAACGCTCGTGCCACGAAAGCTCGATCCGCGTGCCGACGGCAGTGATCGGGCCAGGCTTTGATGGTGGCGGCCGCATCGCACAACTCGTCAGTCTGATCGACATCCCGCCGACGCTGCTGGATGCTGCTGGCATCGCTGTGCCGCCGGCCATGCAGGGACGCTCCTTCCTGCCGCTGGTGCGCAAGCGCGATGTGGCGTGGCCGGATGACGTCTTCATCCAGATCAGCGAGACGCAAGTGGGGCGCGCCATTCGCACGCGGCGCTGGAAATATTGCGTTACTGCGCCCGGGCTGGATGGCAACGTTCATGCAGACAGCCCGCGCTATGTTGAAGAGAGCCTGTATGACCTGCTGGCTGACCCGCATGAATTGAACAATCTCGCCGGCGGGGCTGCGTATGCCGAAGCGGCGACAGTGCTGCGCGCGCGCCTGATCAAACGCATGGTGGAAGCCGGCGAGGCTGCGCCGATCATTGAGCCAGCGCCGGCCAGGCGGAGCTTCTCACAATTGCATATTTCAGCGCAAGAGGCCAGAGCGTAGCCACTTGCCGGCGGCTACAATCCCAACCAATGGAATTCCACATCTCACGCCAGGCGCGCGACCACTACGATTTTGACCAGTCGCTCTTTCAATTCACCGGCAATGCCGTGCTGGCGAACCTTCAGGCTGCGCGCGCGTTTGCACAGCAGATGAACGACCGTCGAGACATGGCGCGCTTCCCAGACCGCTTTGTCTCTGCCGGCGATGTGAATGCCATGGGGCTGATCGATGAGTTGTCGCACATGGTGATCGATCTATATGACGATGAGATGCGCCGGCAACGGAACGTCAGTCACAGCATCTTCAGCGAGGCGCTCGACTTTGCCAGTCAGAAGGTCGGGGCCGACGTGATGCTCAACGCGCTGAGGCAATTTGCCGAGGCCTTTCCGCCGCCGGCGGTGTATCGCGGCGAACAAACCGCGCTGGAATATCTCTCCACCCATAGCGTCGATGCGCTCGAAGAGCAACTGATGTTGTGGTTGGAGAACAACAACCCAGCCTTCACGCGTTTTGTCGAGCTGTTCGACGACGCTGTGCTGAAGGAGAACGCAGCCTACGCACAGGTTATTGCAGCCCTGCAGGAATTCTTTGACCGCCAGCCGGCGTTTGGACCGGACAACCAGACGCTGATCGAGATGTTGCGCGCGCCGGCACTTACCGCACCAGACTCCCTCGAAGGGCAATTGCAGTTCATCCAGCAACGCTGGGCGCCGTATTTCGGCGAGGCGTTTGCGCGCGTGATGACACAGTTGCTCACCGGCCTCGATCTGATCAAGGAAGACCAGAAGGCCGCGCTTAGCTTTGGCTGGGTGGGGGATGGCAACCCACAATCCTTCGTGCCATCCATCGAAGACTTGCGCACCGGCAACGTGATGCCTGGCGGCCAGGACATCACCATTCATGAATATGAGGCTTACACGCCCGACCGCGAGTGGATGCCGCGCCTGGTGCTGATGGCAAAGAACACCTACGTCTGGCTGGATCAGCTTTCGCGCAAATATCAGCGCGCCATCACCCGTCTGGATGAGGTGCCGGATGAGGAACTCGACCTGCTGGCGAAGTGGGGTTTTACCGGATTGTGGTTGATTGGCCTGTGGGAGCGCAGCACAGCCTCGCAGCGCATCAAGCAGATGATGGGCGCGCAAGATGCGGTGGCGTCGGCCTACTCGCTATACGAGTATCGCATCGCGGAAGACCTGGGCGGGCCGGCGGCTTGCGAAGATCTGAAGCAGCGCGCAATGCAGCGCGGCATCCGCCTTGCCAGCGACATGGTGCCAAATCACATGGGCATCGATTCAAAATGGGTGATTGAGCGGCCGGATTATTTCCTCTCGATCAATCATCCGCCATTTCCGTCCTACACCTTCAACGGGCCCGATCTGTCGAGCGATGAACGTGTCGGCATCTTCCTGGAGGATCATTACTACAGCCGGAGCGACGCGGCGGTGGTGTTCAAACGGCTCGATAAATGGACCGGCGATGCGCGTTACATCTATCACGGCAATGACGGCACAGCCATGCCATGGAATGACACTGCGCAGCTCGATTTCTTGAAGGCCGACGTGCGTGAGGCGGTCATTCAGGTCATTCTGGATGTGGCGAGGCAGTTTCCGGTCATTCGCTTTGATGCGGCAATGGTGCTGGCGAAGCGTCACATCCGCCGGCTGTGGTTTCCCGAGCCGGGCGCGGGCGGGGCAATTCCATCGCGCGCCGGCATGGGCATGACTGCTGAGGAGTTTGAGGCGCTGCTGCCGAATGAATTCTGGCGCGAGGTGGTCGACCGCGCCGCGGTCGAAATCCCCGACACGCTGTTGCTCGCCGAGGCATTCTGGATGCTCGAAGGCTATTTCGTCCGCACGCTTGGCATGCATCGCGTCTACAACAGCGCATTCATGAACATGCTGCGTGATGAGAAGAATGACGAATATCGCCAGCTGATCAAGAACACTGTCGAGTTCGATCCAGAGATTTTGCGGCGCTACGTTAACTTCCTGAACAACCCCGATGAGAAAACTGCCCTTGAGCAATTTGGCAAGGGTGACAAATATTTCGGCATCACGACGATGATGTGCACCATGCCCGGTCTGCCGATGTTCGGTCATGGTCAGATTGAGGGCTATGGCGAGAAATATGGCATGGAGTTCCGCTACCCCAAGCTGTGGGAATGGCCAGATCAGGAGCTGGTGAAGCGGCACGCGCGCGACATTTTCCCGTTGCTGGAGAAGCGCTATCTGTTCGCCGGCGTCGACCAGTTTCGCCTGTTCGATTTTTGGGAGGCCGGCGGCGGCGTGATCGAGGATGTGTTTGCATACTCCAATCGCTATCACGATGAGCGCTCGTTGGTGATCTATCACAACAAATTTGCCGAGGCGAAGGGCTGGATTCGCACATCCGTCGGCTACATTGACAAGGCCATCGATGCCCAGTCGCTGCAGCAGACCACGCTCGGCGACGCTCTGGGCCTGCATCACGATGATAGCTATTTCACCATCTTCCACGACCTTGCGACCGGGCAGGAATTCATCCGCAGCAGCAAGGATTTGTGCGAGCGCGGCATGTATGTCGAGCTCGGCGCCTATAAGTGCCACGTATTCATGGACATCCGCGAGGTGGTGACCGACGAGGCGCATCCGTACGCCGAGTTGAACGCGCAACTGGACGGGCGGGGTGTGCCAAGCGTGCAGCAGGCGTTGACGATGATCAAAATCGCACCGATCACGCATGCCTTCCAACGCCTGGTGAACGGTGAGACGATGCGACAACTGCTGGATGCAGTGAAGCTCAAGGCCGGCGCAAAGGCCACCCGTGAGCGTGCTGCGCTGGCCGAGTTGCTTGCCGCGGAAGCCGGCACGCTGCTCATTCAGATTCAGGATCATCTTGGCGCAGATGCGTGCGACATTCTCATTGCCGACGACATCCGCGACGACCTCATCGCCGCATTTGGCCTGAGCAAGGCAACTGCGCAGGCTGCCACCGGTGTGACTGCGAGCGATGAGGTGAACTGGGCGACGCTGCTCGCCTGGCTGCTGTTGCATCGCATGGGTCACGCAAGACTGAACAGCGATGCAGATGACAATCTGAAGCGGTGGATGGCGGATTGGCAGTGGGTGGATGGGTTGAAGGCGGCGCTGTTGGCTGCCGGCTTGAAGGATGGCGAGGCCTGGCAAGCAGCGCATCAGGTGCGGTTGATGGCGCATCGTTCGCTGTTGAAGGTTGCGCTGCCGAAGTCAACGCGCGGCGAGCCGGCCGGCGGAGCGACTGCGCCGGCGATAGACCTTGCGCCACTCTTCGATGACCCTCACGCGCAGACGCTCTTGCAGACCAATGCACACGATGGCGCGACCTACTTCAATAAAGAGACGTTTGATGGATTGATGAGGGCGCTGGCATTTGGCGTGGCGTTCGATGCGGTGATGGATGCGGAGAAGACGCCGGCGCAGCAAACTGCTGCGATGAAGGCTGCGCGCGCTGCCGCGTTGCAGGCGATGAAGCAGGCTGAGGAGGTCGGCTATCGGATCGGAGCCAGCAGCCCGCAACCTGATCCGCCGGCGCCGCATCAATCTGCGTAGAGGTGGACTTGCGCAAATTCGGCGCGTTGCTCGGGCCGCTTTTTAAGTGAGCGATCAGCATTCGGAGCGCGGCTTGTGGAATTGCAGCATGCGTGCTGTTTGAACTGCGTCGCGCAGGATTGCTGCTTTCCTGAGACTGTTGAGAGACTGGCCGCTTTATTCTGTGTGCCGATGGAGGACCTATGACTACTCAAACTGCACCGCTCCCGAAGATCATCGCCGCGTTGCACCTGTTGCCGTCGCGTGAGTCTTTTCGACCTGATGCGCAGCCGCTCAGCCGGATCATCGAACATGCGCTCATCCATGCGCAGATTGCCTATGACGGCGGTGTGCGCGCGTTCTACTTCCAGGATGTGAACGACGTGCCGCTCGCTCCACAGATTTTTGAGCATACCGTCTCGCACATGACCGAGGTCGGCAAGGCGTTGCGCAGCGCCTTCCCCGATGTCGCGCTTGGTGTGTGCCTGATGCAGCACGGCGCCAAGGAACCGCTGCAAATTGCGAATGCCATTGGCGCACAGTTCGTACGGCTGAAGGTTTACGTTGGTGCGATGTTGAAAGCTGAGGGCATCCTGAACGGCTGCGCCTATGAAGCGATTCGCGCGCGCCATCACTTGAATGCTGCCCATATCAAGATTTTTGCCGACGTGTATGACCGGCTCGGCGAACCACTTGCGCCGATCCCACTGACCGAGATGTGCTGGCAGGCAGTGACGTTTGGTCGCGCCGACGGCCTTGTGCTGACTGGGCGTTCGGCGGAGCATTCGCTGCGCATGTTCGATGAAGTGAAGCCGCTCAAGCTGCCGGTGCCGCTGATCCTCGGCGGCGGCGCATCGGCGCAGGCGATGCAATTTTTTGCCAATCGCGCCGACCACTACATCGTGCATGGCGCGTTTTTGCGGAGCGGTCTGCCGGCGCAAAACGGCATCCCGGTTGAATGGGACGTAAATCTGGTCAGGGAACTCGTCGCGCTCGCCGGGTGAATTTGTGTTGCGAGTGATGGATTTCGAATCGAGCGATGGTCTCGTGACGCATGGTTAATTCACCATTTGCAGTTCAAAATTCAACCTTGTTGTGTTGTGGCGGCTTGCGCACCGACTACATCATCACCGCGCAGAATGATGTGCGGCTGATGGAGATGGGTGGCAATGCATTGTTTGCTGCCGCCGGCGCGAAGCTCTGGCTTGATCGCGTCGCCATCCTTGCGCGTGCCGGAGAGAGCTATCCCAGCGGCTGGGTCGATGATCTGCGCGGCTATGGCTTCGATGTGCGCGGCATCCGCTGCATCGCCGGCGCGCAAGACCATCGCACGTTCTACGCCTACATCAACAATGACGAACGTGTGGACACTGAGCCGGCGTTGCACTTTGCGCGCGCCGGCACGCCGCTGCCGGCCGAGTTGCGCGACTACGTGCATTCCACCCCCGGCCAGGATGACCCGCTGCGCTATGAGCCATTGGCGGTGACGCCGGAAGACCTCGATGCGTATTTTGATGCGCGGCAAATGACTCGTCGCGAGCCTGCCGATGCGTCAGGCGTGGCGGCGTTGCACATGGGGCCCAGCAGCATTCGCACGCAGCGCTATCTGCCAGAGGCTGCGCGCCGGCATGGCGTCGGCATCATCAGCGCCGACCCAGGCGAGCGCGCGATGCAGCCGGCGCTCATGCCCTATGTCGAAGAGGTGCTGTCACAACTCGACGTCTTCATGCCAAGCGATCAGGAAGTGACGAGCCTGTTTTGCGAGGAAGATGCGCAGATGAGCGCGCAGCAGTGCGCGATGTGGTTTGCCGATCGCGGGCCGCGCATCGTGGTGCAGAAGCTCGGCTCGGATGGCGCGCTGGTGCATGAGAGCGGTGGCGCATTCTGGCATGTGCCGGCGCTGCCGGTGAAGCTGGTCGATGTGACTGGCGCTGGCGATTCCTTCTGCGGCGGCTTCATGGCCGACTTTGCGCAGCACGGCGACCCCGTGCGCGCAGCCATCGCCGGCACCGTGTCGGCGTCTTTGTGTGTGCAAGACTATGGCGCATTGCACATGCTGCGCGCCAGCGCTGACGAGATCGATCACCGCGCCGCGCTCCTGCGAAGCTATGTGGTGCGCGTGTGAAGTTAGTGCGGGTTGAACTGGCGCAATCGTTCAATCCCTCATTCATTCAATCTCCTCATCTCTCTTATCTCTCCACCTCATCATGCCACAACGTCGTCTTGCCGGCATCGCGCTTGCTTTCGCCTCGGGTGTTTTGTTCGCTACGCTGCCGATCCTCTTTCGCATCACCAACGCTGCCGGCTTCAACCTTGTCACCGCGCTCGCGCTGCGCTTCAGTATTGCGTCTCTTTTGATCTGGGTCGTGGTGGGGCGGGGCGGGGCGTTCACGCTCACGCGCGCGCAGGTCGCTGGCTTCATATTGATGGGTCTGCTCTATATTGGTCAATCGACCGCATATTTGTCATCGGCAGCGCGCATCCCCATTGCCACGACGAGCATACTGCTCTACACATATCCCGCCATCGTCACGGTGCTGGCGCGCATTTTCTTGAATGAGCGATTCACAAAAATCAAGATGGTCTCGCTGGGGCTGGCGCTGGCCGGCACACTGCTCACGCTTGGCGCGCCGCAAGCCGCGAATGACTGGCTCGGCATTGCATTTGGGCTGGGTGCTTCGCTGATCTACTCGACTTACATCATCATTGGCGCGAAGGCGCATGGTGATGCGCCGCCGGCGGTGCAAAGCGCCGTGATTACGTTGACCGCCGGCGCAGCGCTGTTCATCTTCGGCGCAGCCAGCGGACAGTTGCAACTCAACGTTGCGCTTGAGGGCTGGCTTGGCGTGCTGGCGCTGGCCGTATTCTCGGCGGCGCTGCCCATTCTCTTCTTCCTCGCCGCGATGCCGCGTATCGGCGCATCCCAGACGTCGATCATCAGCACGAGCGAGCTCGTCAGCACGGCGGTTTTTGGGCTGATCTTTCTGTCGCAGCCACTGACCGCCTTGCAGGTCGCCGGCGGGCTTTTGATCTTCGCCGCCGTCTTGTTACTTGCAAGATCGTCAGGTTGAACTAAATTGCAATCTTGCGGGGATACTTAGAAGGTGGCTGAAACCCAGCCGTTCCATCGTGTTTCAGGCAGATTGCGCTTAGGTTCGTCGCGGAATCGTGGGTGAAGAAGATTGCACTCTTGCAGGCAGCGAACAGAACGATGAGCCGGCGATGTTGTCAGATCGCCGGCTTTCCATCCGGCATCTCAGATTCGACTTCGCTATCCTAATGCACGTTCGCCGCGCAAATAAGCGCGTGCAAAAGGAGGCACATTCGCATGATCAAGAAACTGCACGACCACGCGAAATTGGTGATGGAGGAAGCGCTGGAGAGATGGCTGTGTGCGTTGCGCGGCCAGCCCTATCCCACAAAGGTGGTGCTGACCCGTATCATCCTTGTGCGCGAACGCGGCAGCCGCTACCCGCAGCTTGCACCCTTGATGCGGCGTCGCTCCTAATCTAGCTAACTTTCCCCTCCCCCTCACGAATAGCGGTGAAGAGCAGCGCCGCTATTCGTGTTTTTCCTAGCTTGAGAGCAAGTTCAACACGCCGCGGGTGTAGCCGAGCAGATGCGCTTGATCTTTGGATGAGGCATTGCCAGGCATCAACACTTCATGGCCGTCGTCGAGGATGATCTCTGCCGGCTCCTTCACCGCGCAGTGGTTCACGCCACCCTTGCCGGTGAGCGACTCCTGATATGCGCCGATGTGCGCCATCACCACATACAGCCTTTCGCTGGGATGCGGCACCGGCAGGCGTAGCCAGTCACGCGTCTTCACTGTGCTGGGTGGCCAGATGTCCATCGAGTCGCATGTCACGCCGCGCAGCCACATCGGGTATGCGCGGTGCGTGGCGAGGTTCGCCGGCAGGATGGGGAAGTCGTGGCCGAGCAGCAGGCCATCGATTGACGACTCGATGAATGAGCCATCGACGACGCCGAACAACAGCGGCGCCGACGACACGCGACCTTGCAGCTTGATCGCCAGCACCGGCAGGATGTTGAAGGTGCTTTCGGCGGCGATTAGGCTGCCTGGCTCCCAGGCCAGAATGGGCAGTGCGTCATTGGGGAAGCCGGCGCGCCGCGCTTCTTCCTGCACCGCGCGCATGATCTGGGTGAGCAACTCAAAATGATCGTAGCTCTCGGCCAATGGCGGCAGTCCGCCGCCGAAGTTCAGCGACTCCAGCGTCGGCGCAATGCGCTTGAGTTCGAAGTACATCTGCGCAGCCAGGCGCGCGCCTTCCACCTGAACGGGGATCGGCATCGTCTCGGCTGCGCCGACCATGGCGTGCAACATGCGCGCGGTCAGGCGCGGGCGGAGCGCCATCTGCTGAAGCGCTTTGCGCGCCTGCCCCATAGTCAGGCCGAAGCCGGCGGCTGACAATGCCAGCGCGTCGCGATCTGCTGCCTTGCCGAAGGCCAGTCGCACACCCACATCCATGCCTTTGCGCGGCGCATATTCGCTGAACCAGGCCACCTCGTCCATCGAATCGAGGATCGGCGTGATGGGCAGGCCGCGATTGTGCAGCCGCATGATGGTTGAGGCATAGTCGTCGAGGAACGGCACACGCTTCTTCTGCGCCTTGTCCACCAGCCGCTCCGGTGGCAGCTTGAAGCCATTGCTCAAGATGCTGAAGTTGCGCGGCAGGAGTTTGTTGCGCCACAGTAGTTCGAGGTGCAGCAGGTCTTGCACTGAGCTGGTCTCACCGAGCGCGCCGGCCTGATACGCCGGCAACACCACGCCGGCGTGCATGCGCGCCTTGGCCGCGTAGTAAATCTCGGTGTCGGCGGTGTAGCGCGTGCTGAGGCGCGCCTTTTGCAGCAGGTTGTGAATGTCGCGTGTGCGTGTGCGCACCCAATCTGCGTCGATCACTGAGAGCGGGGCGTCGTATTGCTCCACCCAGTCCAGCACACGCCGGCCGCGGTAGAGCAGGTCGCCGGCGGTGCTGAAGCTGAACTGTTCCCACAGGCCGGGAATGGGGTAATCGGCTTGTGCGGCGAGGTCGGCGCGGGTGGCGTCGCGGTGCGGCGGAATGCACACGATGCGGCCACGATGCGGCACGGTGGTGCGGAGAACCGGATTGTCCATTTTGTGGAAAGAAGTGTAATGCAGCATCGCATGATCCATGAAGGAGCCTCAACACAAACCGTGGTTCTCGGCAAAGAAATATGATTGGGAATGGGGGCTGGGGCGACGGTGATTCGAGCGATGCTTGACAGAATTTTCAGTGTGCTTACTCGGTGGGAGGTGCAACATGAAAACAGT
>JBDHWI010000076.1:0-18381 GCA_039810125.1 Thermoflexales bacterium
CACTGCCTCAAGGTCGGTGCTGTCGACGGCGCGCACCACCGCGCGCGTGGCATCCGGCAGAAATACCGGCAGGCGCAGCGCACCGTGCGGCAGCATGAGTGATTCGCTATTCGCCATCATCAATGGTCAAGCCGGTCAGAGCCTGTTCTGAGCTTGTCGAAGGGTCGCCCAGGTCGTTGGGTTTCTCCACTGTCTTTCCCGCAACCACCAGCACATATTCGCCCTTCAGCGGAGTTTTATCGACGATGGCGAGCAATTCGCTCAGGACGCCGCGGTCGATGCGCTCGAACATCTTGGTGAGATCGTTGGCTAGCGCAGCGCGGCGGTCGCCCAGCACCAACAGCGCATCTTCGATCAATCCCTTCACGCGATAGGGGCTTTCGTAGAAGATCAGCGTGTGCGGCGATTGGGCATCCACTTCGAGGAAGCGTTTGCGTGCGCCGGCTTTCCTCGGCGCAAAACCGCGGAAGGTGAAGGCGTGGCTGGGCAGGCCGCTCAGCACCAGCGCCATGACAAACGCCGCCGGCCCGGGAACCATCGTGAAGGGCAGGTTTTCTTCGATGACGCGGCGCACCAGCGCAAAACCTGGGTCGCTGATGCCGGGAGTGCCGGCGTCGCTCACCACGGCCACATCGCGCCCCTCGCGCAAAGCCGCGATGATCTTCTCGGCTGCCAGGCGCTCATTGTGCTCGTGAAACGACATTTGCGGCGTATCGATCTCAAAGCGCTTGAGCAGTTGGCCGGTGTGGCGCGTGTCTTCGCTGGCGATCAGGTGCGCGCTGTGCAGCGTGTCCAGCGCGCGCTGGCTGATGTCGCCGAGATTACCGATCGGGGTTGCCACCAAATACAACATTTACGATTGCAGATTGCCTTCAATCCAAAATGTGCAATCTCAAGTTCAAAATCAGAGGATGCCTTTGGTCGACGGCACGCCGCTGCGGCGCGGGTCAATGACGGTTGCGGCATCCAGCGCGCGGCCCAGCGCCTTGAACAGCGCCTCGGCCTTGTGGTGGTCGTCGCGGCCATACAGCACGCGCGCATGCAGGTTCATGCGGGCGTGCGCCGCGATGCTCTCGAAGATGTGAGGTATCAGCGATGTGCCAAGTCCGCCGATGCGCGGGGTGTCCCATGCGCCGGCGAACACGGCGTAGGGCCGGCCGCTCAAATCCACGATCACCTGCGCCAGCGCTTCATCCATCGTCACCCACGCATCGGCCATGCGCGTGATGCCGGCGCGGTCTCCCAGTGCCTGATCCAGCGCCTGCCCCAACGCAATCGCCACGTCTTCGGCGGTGTGATGCTCATCGATGTGCAGATCGCCGGTCGCCTTGATGGTCAGATCGAACAGGCCGTGATGCGCAACATGGTGCAGCATGTGATCGTAGAAGCCGATGCCGGTGCTGATGTCCACTCTGCCGGCGCCGTCGACGTTCAATTCGATCAGCACATCAGTCTCCTTCGTGACGCGGTGGATGGTGGCGGTTCGGGTCATTGTCAAGTCCTATGGCATCCTGAGCGCAGCATCACGCTGCGCAGTCGAAGGCTGCGATAACGGTTGCGATCACAGTATAGTTTCAGCCAGCGATTGCCTTCAGCGCGGCGATCAGCTTGTCGGTCTGGTCGGGCCGGCCCACGCTGATGCGAATGCAGTCGCGCAGGCCATCCTTGTCGAACCAGCGCACCAGCACGCCATGTTGCTCCAGCGCCAGCTTCACGCGTTTGCCGATTGGCAGGCTTGTCGGGGCGCGTCCTTCGACAAGCTCAGGATGCGCGTCTTTGATGCGGCACAAGATGAAATTTGCCTCGCTCGGCAGCGGATGCAGCCAGCCCAATTCGCTGAGCAACTCACCCATGCGCGCGCGCTCGGCCACGATGCGCTGCACGCTGTCGCGCAGATAGGCGGCGTCACTCAGCGCGGCAATCGCGCCGATGGCGCCGGCGACGTTCGGCGTGTAGGGTTGTTTGATCTTCCACAGGTGCTTGATCACCGCCAGCGGGAAGATGCCATAGCCCACGCGCAGACCGGCCATGCCGGCAAGCTTGCTAAACGTGCGCAGAACAATCAGGTTGTCATGCTGCAACACCCAGCCGGCGCGGCTCGGCTGCGTACTGAAGTCGATGTAGGCTTCATCCAGCACCACCACGACCGGCAGCGCCAGCAGCCGCCTTAAATCTACCTCGCAGATCACCGATCCGTCGGGGTTGTTGGGGTTGGTGACGAAGAGCAACTTGAAATGAGTGCTTGAAGACTGGCGATGTGAGCCCTGTGAATCTCTTCTCTCCCCTCTTCCCTCTTCATTCACCAATCTCTCCACCGCCTCAACATCGATCGAAAAATCTGCGCGGCGCGGCACTCTCACATACTGCGCATTCACCACGTCGGCTTCCCAGCGATACATGCCGAAGGTTGGCGGCAGATCGATGATGGCATCGCCGGCCTGGATGAAGGCGCGTCCGATCAGGTCGATGACCTCGTCGCCGCCGGCGCCGCACAAAATATGCTCTGCCGGCACGCCGATATAGGCGCTGATCGCCTCGCGCAGCAGTGTCTGGTCTGGGTCAGGATAGATGTGCAGCGCGCTTGCGCTGGCAATCGCCTGCAGCGCGCGCGGCGATGCCCCATACGGGTTCTCATTCGCGTCGAGCTTGACGATGTCTTCGGGCTTGCGCCCGAGCCGGCGCGACAGCATCTCGAACGGCACGATGGGCGCGTACGGTTCCATCGCGCGCAGGTGCGGATTGATGAGCGATTCGACGTCGAGGTGTGTCATACGTGATGCGCGATGCGTGGGCGAAAGGACGCCAGACGCATCACAAACTACTGCGCAAAACTGATGCAAATGATACCCGTGAAGATGGTGATGGCGCCGAGCAGCTTCATCTTGCCCATCGGCTCCTTCAGCACCATCATGCCGAGCAGCGCGCCAAACACTACCGATGCGCTGCGCACCGACGTGGCGTAGCTCACCTTGTTGCTGGAGAGGATAATCAGGATGAGCAGATAGCCGCCGGCAATCATTGCGCCGACCAGCAGCATCGTTCGCCAATTCACGCGCCACTCCATTCTCAGCGCCGCGCGCCTCTTCAGCAGGATGAACGGCGCGAGCATCACGATGCTGAGCGAGAACACCAGGAAGATATACAACACCGGGTCAACCATGCCCACGCCCACCTTGTCTACCGCCGAATAACTGGCGATGGTCATGCCTGTGAGCAGCGCCACCTGCGACACGCGGCTGCTGGCAATGGCGCGGAACGGCTCCAGCAAAGCATCCTTCGCAAAGGATTTCAGGTGCAGGATGTAGATGCCGATGACGGTGAGCAGAATGCCGAACAGGCCGATTGGCGCGATGCGCTCGCCCAGGACGACCACTGCGATCAGTGTGACGAACATAGGCGATGAGCCGCGCGAGATCGGATACACCAGTGACAGGTCGCCGCCCTTGTAGGCTTTGCCGAGCAAAAGGTAATACGTCGCCTCAAGCGCGGCCGATAGCACGATGATGCCCCACGCCGCCGGCGGCACGGGCATCTGGCGCGCCAACGCAAACGGCATCAGCATCACAGCCGACAGCGCCACTGCGCCAATCAAGAAAGTCTGGTTATCAATACTGCGCTTGGCAAGCAGGTTCCAAATGGCATGCCCGACGGCGGCGAGCAGCAGGCCGGCGATGGCGATGAGGCTCATGTGAGGGCTTTGAGCGCCGCCACGCGCGCCGGCTGCTCTTCAAAGATATACGTGATCGGCGTGACGATGATGCCGCTGCCGCCGATGGCGCGCAACTGCTCGATGGCATCGCTCATCTCGCGCCGGCTCACCGCAATGCTGACTGAATACCAACGATAGCCCGGGTTCGACTTGACCGCGTGCGGGCTTGGGTAGATTGGCGCGATGGTCGGCCCCTCCAGCCCACCCAGATTTGTGCGGGTCGTCATCAGTTCGCCCACGTCCTCCAGTGACTTGCCGCGCACGTTGGCCCAGATCATGAAGTAGTTGTCGGCGCGCTGATGCGCCTCGAAGTATTCGAGCAACTCGACGCCGGCGTTCATCACTTCGGGCCGGCGCAGCGACTCGCGGTTCGCAATCAAGCACGCCTGTGTATGCAGTATCACGCCGTCGGACACCATCCGCAGGCGATTCTGCGACAGGGTGTTGCCGGTCTCAACGATGTCACAGATCAAATCCGCTGCGCCAATTTCGGGCAGCACCTCCAGCGAGCCTTCGGCCGCGATGATGGCGCAGGGTTGCACGCCGTTGTCGCGCAGGAATTGGCTGGTGAGGTGCGGGAAGACAGTCGCCACGCGCAGGGGCTTTTCTGCGCCGGCGGCCTTCGCCTTCAGATCAGCCATCGTCCGCACATCGGCCCAGCTTTCAGGCACGGCCATGACCAGCCGGCACTTGCCGAAGCCAAGCGCGTCGTGAATCACCGCGACCTGCCCATTCACTCCCGCCTCTGTCACCACGTCGAGGCCGGTGATGCCAAAGTCGACACCGCCATTCGCTACGCTGGTCACGATGTCGCGCGGGCGCTGAAAGAGCGCAGTGACGTTGGGCAGGGCAGGGATGCTGCCCACGTAGCCGCGCGTGGCGCTCTGCTTCACATCGAAGCCGCAGCGCGCAAGGAAGTCAAACGCAGCCTGCTGGAGCCGGCCCTTCGAGGGCAGGGCGAGGCGGATGTCTGTTCGCATTGCGAGAGCGTGAGACGCTGAGAAAGCGAGAAGGTGAGTCTCACTTGCCCACCTTCTCACCTGCCCATTTTCTCCCTGGCTTTGGATCAGCCTTTTGCCAATGCCACAGCCTTCTGCGCAGCTTCGGCGGCGCTGCTGGCGGTGGCGAGGTTCGCGCTGGCGAGGATGCGGTTGCCCTCTTCCTGGTTCGTGCCGGTGATGCGCGCCACGAACGGCACGCTCGGCTTTACCTCTTCGATGGCGGTCACGATGCCGCGCGCCACCTCATCGCAGCGCGTGATGCCGCCGAAGATGTTGAACATCACCACTTTCACATTCGGGTCGGCCAGGATGATGCGCAAGGCGGCGGCGACCTTATCCGCCTTCGCGCCGCCGGCCACATCCAGGAAGTTCGCCGGCTTGCCGCCGAAATGCTGGATGATGTCGAGCGTCGCCATCGCCAGGCCGGCGCCATTGACCAGGCAGCCGATGTCACCATCCAGCGAGACGAAATTCAACTCAGCATTGCGCGCTTTTTTCTCAGCCTCGCTCTCCTCGTCCGGGTCGCGCTGCGCGGCCAGATCGGGGTGGCGGAAGATGGCGTTGTCGTCGATCACCATCTTGCCGTCCAACGCCATCAAGCGCGTCTTGCCGTCGGCAGTGCCGACGATGGCAAGTGGGTTGATCTCGGCCAGCGAGGCGTCGTTTGCCACGAACGCCTGTGCCAGCCCCTTTGCAATCTTCACGAAATCTGTCCAGTATTCGCGTGAGAGGCCGATGGCGGCGGCGACGTCGCGGGCGAGGTAATCCGGCAGGCCGACGAATGGATCGATCGGCACGCGCACGATTTTCTCCGGCGTGGTGGCAGCGACCTCTTCGATATCCACGCCGCCGGCAGCGCTTGCCATCAGCACGGCACGGCGCTGTGCGCGGTCGATCACGATGCCGAGATAGATCTCATTGCGGATGTCGGCAGCCGGGTCGATCAACACTTTGCGCACGGGCAGCCCCTTGATGTTGAGCGCCAGGATCTGCTCGGCTTTTGCCTCGACTTCTTCGAGCGTCTTGGCGACCTTCACGCCGCCGGCCTTGCCGCGCCCGCCCACCAGCACCTGTGACTTGATCACCACCGGCAACCCGATCTCACGCGCGGCATTGCGCGCCTCAGTCGGCGTCTCAGCCACGATGCCTTGCGGCACCGGCACGCCGAATGTGCCAAAGATTTTCTTGGATTGGTATTCGTGAAGTTTCATATTGCTTGGAGATTTGAGACTAGAGATTGGGGATTGTAGTGCAGTCCGCAATCTGAAATCCACAATTCGGCCCATGGTCCGGCAATTCTCAATTTGTCAGGACTCTACAACGCGCTTGATCGAGTAGCCAATGCGCGTGAGTTCGAGAGTTGCTTCCTCTTCGGTGATGGTCACTTCCTGTCGGATCATGGTCAGGTTGTTTCCGCCGATGGACAGCACGACGGTGAGGTGCAGTCCATCTTCGAGTTTCTGACCGCGACTTTTCACGTAGACCATCGGGTGACGATCCTGCACCGTCTTTAGCACTTCGGCGATGCGCGACTCGTCGCCGCGATCCAGCACGATCGTGCGCTCGATGTAGCCGCCGGCGCCTATCGTGTGCTCCAGCACCGGTTGCAACGATGTGCTGAAAATATCCTTCATCTCGCTTGGCACGCCGGGCAGGCACACGATGGTGGTGATGCCGTCAGGGTGATTCGACTTCACGTCGAGTGCGAGCGCCGGCGCTGCGCCGCTGGGGTTGTTCAGCGGCGTGCCGCCGGCTGGAAACAAAGCCATCTTGCGGCGCGGCTCGTTCAACTCGGCGCTGAAATTCTCGCGGATGGTGGCGATGTATTCGTAGCGCCGGCGCACCATCTCCAGCGCAATGGGATCTTCGCGCAATTCGAGCTTCAGCGCGCGGGCGATGGCGCGCATGGTCATGTCGTCATCGGTGGGGCCGAGGCCGCCGGTGGTGATGACCAGGCGCGGGCCGCGCTGCAACGCAGCAAGGATTTCAGCGCCGATGTGGTCATAGTCGTCACGAATCATCGCCGCGCGATTCACGCGCGCACCGGCGCCGGTAATCATGCGGATGATCCAGTGTGAGTTGGTGTCTAGCACTTGCCCAACCAGCAACTCATTGCCAATCGCGAAAAGCTCAACGGTCTTGAGGTCGGTGTTGGTCATGGATGAAATAAAGCCGGAAGTCACAAAGATCCGCCGGCAGGGCGTGCGCTACAGGAACCACTCGATCGCATCCATCAGCGTGCCGGCGCTTGTGCGCGCAATGCGCTCGGCCTCGGCGTCGTTGTCGTGCAGCGCCGTGATATGCCCCATCTTGCGACCTTCGCGCGCCTCGCGCTTGCCGTACCAGTGCAGGCGTGCGCCCTTCAGTTGCAGCGCCTTGTCGAAATCACGCGGCAGGGGCATCGCATCCTTTTGCGCCAGCAGGTTCACCATCACCGCGTTGCGCTTCACCATGTCGGTCCAGCCGAGTGGCAGGCCCAGCACCGCGCGGACATGATTCTCAAACTGTGAGGTGATGCACGCCTCGATGGAGTAATGTCCGCTGTTGTGGACGCGCGGCGCGACCTCGTTGATCAGGATCGCGCCGTCAGGCATCTCGAACATCTCGATGCCGAACGCGCCGACGCCATTTACGCTTTCAACCAACTTGCGGCCAATCTCGACCGCTGGATGATCGAAGCCCTTTTCGTTGGCGCGCACCACATGGCAGCGTCCGCCCAGTTGCAGCGTCTCCACGACAGGGTAGTGCTTGATATTGCCCTTCTCGTCGCGCGCAATGATGATGGCAATCTCGCGCTTGAACTTGGCGAATGCCTCAGCCAGCAGCGCGCGGCCGGTGGCGCTCAGCCTTTCCCATTCGGCTTGCGCGTTGCCTTCGCGTTCGATGATGGCGTTGCCATAGCCATCGTAACCGAGCGTGCGCGTCTTCAACATGATGGGGTAGCCATGCTCGCGGCCAAACGCTTTTAATGCGTCGAGTGAATCGACCGCAGCAAATGCAACCGTCGGCAGGCCGGCGGCATTCAGCGTTTGCTTCTGCGCAAATTTATCCTGCAATTTGGCGAGGGTTGCAGAGGATGGGAAGACGCGCCGGCCACGCGATTCGATGTGCGCGATGATCTCCGCCGGCACGAATTCACTCTCAATCGTGATCGCATCCACGCCGGCGATGAACGCATCGAGCGTGTCGCGATCCTGCCATGAGCCTTCGATGCCCAGCGCTGTCACCTGCGAGGCGGGGCTGAACTCATCTTCGTCAAGGATGGCGACGTTTACGCCGATGCGTTGCGCCGCGTGGGCCAACATGCGGGCCAGTTGCCCGCCGCCCAAAATGCCAAGTGTGGTCATGTGGTTGCTTTAATGTTTAGTGTCCCATCGTATCGGAGTCGACGCGCTGTGCTGCGCCGGTGTCCAGCGCAGAGATAGCGGCGACTTCGTCCGGGGTGAGTGCGAAGTCAAAGACGTTGAGGTTTTGTGCCAGCCGCTCGGGGTTGGATGAGCGTGGGATGGTCGCGACGCCAATTTCGATATTCCAGCGCAGGATGATCTGCGCCGGCGATTTGCCATATTTCTTGCCCATTGCCAGCAGCACCGGCTCGCTCAGCAGATCATTCCCTTGCCCCAATGGGCTCCACGCTGCGGTGACGATGTCGTGCGCGCGATCGTAGGCGACATGATCGGCGCGCGTGATGCGCGGGCTGAGTTGAATCTGGTTTGCCACTGGCCGCACATTGGTCTCGGCCAGCAAATGGTCGAGGTGCGCCGGCTTGAAATTGGAGACGCCGATTGAACGCGCCTTGCCAGATGCGCGCAGCTTTTCAAATGTTTTCCAGGTGGAAATGTATTCCCCTTTTTGCGGCAGCGGCCAGTGGATGAGCAGCAGGTCGACATATTCCATGCCGAGTTGGCGCAGGCACTCATCGAGGCCGGCGATGGCGCGCTCGTTGCCTTGAAACTCGCCATCCAGCTTGGTGGTGATGAACAATTCGGCGCGCTCGATGCCACTGTCGCGCGCGCCCTTGCCCACGCCGCGCTGGTTGCCGTAGCGGAAGGCGGTATCGATGTGGCGGTAGCCGGCTTCGATGGCATTCACAATGACCGGCGCGATGGCCTCATCGTTTAGTGAGGCAGTGCCAAGCCCGATCTGAGGCATGAGATGCCCATCGTTCAGGCGCAGGTTTGGGATGGTGGTCATGCGCAGATTTTAACGTAGTGATGGTGCGCCGCGATGGAGAGGTTTCGCATTGAGGGCAGCATCGCGACCTGCTACCATTCGCCGGCATGAAATTTCGCGCCTTGTCGATCAAATTTTGCATCGCAATGTTCTGCATGGTCGCGTTGGTGGCATGCGCCAGCGCTACTTCCACTCCCACGCACGCCGAACCCACCCTGCCACCCATGCCGGCCTTGCGCGCCGACCTCATCGCTGAAGGCCAGCCCCTTTACGCGCAATACTGCGCGTCGTGTCATGGTGCAAATCTCGAAGGCCAACCGAACTGGAAGCAGCCGCTGCCCAGCGGCAAGTACCCTGCGCCACCGCACGACGATAGTGGCCACACTTGGCATCACCCCGATGCGCTGCTACTCAGCATCATCCACGATGGCGGCAACGGCTCCGGCGGCACGATTCCCAGCGATATGCCGGCGTTCAAGGATCAACTCAGCCCACGCCAGATGGAAGCGGTGTTGGAATACATCAAGTCACGCTGGTCGCCGCAACAGCGTGCGTATCAGTGGCAGATGACGGTGCAAACGCTCACACTCCGCTAGAATCAGCACAGCGCGCACGCGCGGGAGCCTGATTGTGAACAAAACTGAATTGCCTCGAACATCATCCAGTCTCATGCGCCGCCGGCTCGTGTGGATCATCGGCCTCGTGCTGTCTGTGGCATTGCCGGCGCTCCTGCTCGCCCTTGTGCAGCCGGCTGCGCGTGGAATCGCCATCGCCCAGACCTGTGTGCCGGCAGCCACCGCGATGGGGCAGGTGAATGTGCGCAGCGGCCCGAGTCAGGCCTTCGAGCCACCCATCGGCACACTCATCGCTGGCCAAAGCGTGCAGGTCACGGGCCGGCTGGTCGACAACTCGTGGTATCGCATTTTGTTCAACGGCCGCGAAGGTTGGGTGTTTGGACAACTGATGGCGACCAGCTGCATGGGCAGCGTGCCGGTGGTGCCGGCGCCGCCGCCGCCGGCGACCACGCCCATCCCCGGCCCCAACCAGGCTAATTTCACCGCAGATACCACGATGCTCACGCAAGGCCAATGCACGACGTTGCGCTGGAATGTGAGTGAGGTTGCCGGCGTGTGGTTGATCGCCGGCCAGTATCAGATCAATGTGCCAGGCGCATCGACGCAAAGCGTCTGCCCGGGCGCGACCACGACCTACCGCTTGCGCGTGCAACGGCTGGATGGCTCAGTGTTCGAGGAAGCGCTCACGGTCAACGTCAACCCCAATGTCAACCAGCTGCCCAATCCGAATTTCCGCGCCGAAGCCTACTCAGTAATGCCTGGGCAATGCACCCTGCTGCGCTGGAACATCACCGATGTGCGGGCGGTGTTCTTCTGGGATGGGGCAGGGGCGCAAGGGGTGAGCGGCACGGATTCGCGGCAGGTTTGCCCGAACAGCACCACGACGTATCGCTTGCGTGTGGTCTACAACGATGGGCAGGCGCTGGACTGGTATGTCACGGTTGCCGTCACATCTGCCGGCGCCGACTCGGCCATCACTTTTGCTGCCAACCCGAACAACATTCAGCGCGGCGGCTGCGCGGTGCTGACATGGCAGGTAGCCGGCCCGTTCAACAACATCACGCTGTTTGACACATCGAATTCATCCAGTTCGGTGGTGGGGCCAGATGGCAATATGACCGTTTGCCCCAAAAACACTACGCAATATATCCTGCGCATCACCGGCGCCGACGGCCGCATGACCGAGCGCAGCGTCAGTGTCGGTGTCTTCACCGCTTCGGTTTCGCAGTAGGGGCGACCGATTTGGCCATCCCTACTGCTTGATGGTCAGCGACTTCATGACGTTGTCCAGCCGGCTCAGGAAGGGCCGGAAGCTGCGCGATGGCAGTTTCTCGATGGCGGCGACGGTGCGCGCGAGATAGCCTTCATAGTCGGCCTCGATCTGCTTCTGCATCTCCGGCGTCACGCGGTCGTAGTTCGCCGGCAGCGCCGTCGACGCAATCGGGTGCGTGAACGACACCCAGAATTTGCCGTCGCTGCTCAGCCCCTGGCAGGTGTAGAACGTGTCTTGATCCGTGAATGCGCTGACGTCCTGCTTGTAGGCCGTAATGAAGCGCACGCATGCGCCGCCCTCAAAATCGATGTAGCCAATCTTTGCGCGCAGCGCCTGCGACGCGCCGATTTGCGGCAAGAAGGGGATCTCGCTGGTTACCGTCGCCGGCCGCGATGCCAGCAAGCTCTTCATGTCCTGCACGATCTTGTCAAAGGCAGCCTGCTCAGCCGGCCGGTCGGCGAAGAGTGCGCGGTATTCCTCGATTGGCAAAATCAGCAGTTGCCGTTGCAGCGGCGTGTAGTAATCCGGCAGCTTGTCGCGGTCGAAGGTGTATTGCACTCGCGTCGGCAGCCCGTTCAGCGGCGGTGGTGAGTCTGGCACGAATGCCACCGCCGGCGCGATCACCTTCGTCAAGCGCCGCGCAATGCCGGCCGGGTTCAGCGCAAATTGCTTTGGATCGAGCGCAGTGGCTGGCGGCAGCGGCGCGGGGCCGGCTTGTGCCGGCGCGCTCGCCTCAACCGTCGGTGTCACAGTTGCTGATGGGGCCGCTTCCACCGTCGGTGTGATTTCTGCCGGCACCGTTGCCTCGGGCAGCGCCGGTCCACCCATTTGCACATCGATCGCTGCGGTGGCAAACGGCGCGCCGCCGGCGGCGTTCACGTCTTCGATGAAGATGCGGCCAGCGCCACTGGCGGTCGGAGTAAAGACGACGGTAGCATCGAAGGTTGCCGGCTTGCCCAGTTCGCCGACGGTGGTGATCGCACCCTTGCCCACTTCCATGCCGGCGGCATCGACCACGCGATACACCAGATTATTTTCAAACGGTGTGCGCGAGATGCTGCCCTTGACGTTCAGCGGACTCGTCACGACGCTGTTGGCTTGTGGCGAATCAATCGTGATGATCACTGGCACGCGCTGCAATTCGATGTTGGCAGGCGCGAGCGTGACGCTGACCATCGCCGAGGCGATGATGGAGCCATCAGCCATGCTGACATCCAGCACTTCGATGCGACCGGCCTCGCGCTGGGTTGCGGTAAACGGCGCTTGCACAACGAAGGAGCCGGGCGCGCCCATGTCCCCCAACACACTCACAGCTCCCTCGCTGATGATCAGGTTGCCGCTGTTGTAGATGCGATAGACCAGGTTATTCTCAAATGGTGTGCGCGCCACCGTGCCAGCTACTTCGACAGGGCTGGTCACTTCGGTGTCGCTCTGCGGGGTGGCAAGGGTGATCACCTGCCTCGGCGCGCGGATGGCGATGAATCCATCCACCGCCGGCAGGAACAGTCCACTGTAAAGCGCCTCGCGCTGCGCCGCATTCGACGACAGCATACGGATCTGCCACAGGCCCTCTTTTGCAACCGCCAGATCAGTCAGCCCGTTGTCATTCGCGCCGGTGTAGAGCGTCCACGTTACACCATTTGCGGCGCGAAGTTCGGTGCGCTTGAGCGCGCCGGCCTCTACCTGCCGCTTCACATCGGTCAGGTCGGCACTGTCCAACGCCTTGTAGTCGATGGACGCCGGCGTCACGTCATCTGCAAACAGCCCCGCGCCTAGCTGCAGCCAGCCGTGTGGTCGCACACCGCCGACGCCGGCGTTCACGTCGGTGAACATTTGCAGCTTCAACTGCGCCGTGCTGAATTCCACTGCCGGCAGGTCTGCCGCACACTTCGACTCCAGCGGCGTGGCCGGCGCATTCAAGAAGTTGCTGGCAATATGTGCCGCACAGGCATTGGGGCCGATTTGCCCATGCCCGCCGCCACGAATTTCGACTGTTGTCAGCTTTGTCAGATTGCTCAAGGTGTCGGTGGCGAGGCTGGCCGGCGCGAGTGGATCGAACTCGCCATTCAGCACCAGCGTCGGAACTGTGCTTGAAACAGGCGTGTTCATCTCGGGCCCCAGCAACGGCACCTGCCATGTTTTGCACAGGTTCAGCATCTCGCTCGCCGAGCGGAAGATGGCCAACTGCGCCGGCACTGCTGCATCTGCAGCCTGCGCTTCCTCTGGCGTGTAGTTCAAATCTTCGGAGCAGTAGATGGAGTTGGCGAGTCCGAAGGTTGTCAAATCCAGCGTCTCCAGCTCGTAGCGACTGCGCAGCCGGCGCAGATAGTCATAGTCCTGCCTTTCGATCAAGTCGATCAGACGTGGCGCGCGGCTGAGCGTGTTTGACTCGTACAGCATGTAGAACAGCGTGCTCAAAAGCCGACTGCCGGTGAGCGGCGATTGCAGCTCGACCAACTGGTTATCCAGCCGCGCATTCAGCGTCATTGGCACGGGGTTCGCGTTCAGCGTGTCGACCAGCTTGAGCAGGCGGTTCTGCAAATCAGGAAATTCGGCTTTGCATAGTGCATCAGCCTGGCACGCCGCATCCAGCCTTTGCAAAGCTGCGAGGTAGCGCGCGTTGCGGTCGAGGGTGAATCTGCCGTTGCGCGGCCACACGCCATCCAGAATGACGCTGCGCACGTTTTGCGGATGCAATGCCAGCACATGTTGCGCGAGCAGCGAGCCGTACGACAGGCCATACAGATTGTAATCGGTGTAGCCAAGCGCGCCGGCGACCGCCGCGATGTCGGCTGCGTTTTCTGCGCTGTTGAAAGCGGCGAGGTTCACCCCCTCGCTTTGCAAGCGTTTGAAGCATGCCTCGCTGGCTGCCTGGCGGTCGGCGATGGCAGTCGCATCCTGCACCGCCTGCGGCAATTGCTTCAGCAGCACTTCGCGGTATTCGCTGCATGCCAGCGACGGTTGCGCCTGAAACGAGCCGCGCTGATCGACCAGGATGATGTCGCGGTCGCCGGCGCGGAAGCCGGCGCGCAGAATGCTGAAGAAGAAATCGCGAATGGCGCTGCCACCCGGGCCGCCCTGCAACACGATGATTGGGTCGGGTGCGGGGTTGGCGCTGCTCGATCTCAGCACCACCACCGGCAGTTTGATTTGCCGGCCCTCCGGTTGCGCATGCAATTCCGGCACATTGAGGAAACCACAACGCAGATACATCATCAGCGCCGCCGGCACTTCCTCGCCGATCAGCGTCTCGCACTGGGCGCTGTCCTCAGCGAAGGTGCCGTAGGTTGGCTCGCCGGCGGGCAGCGGCTGCTCCGTTGGCAACATCTCTTGTGGGATGGATGACACATCGGGCGTCATCACCTCGCTCACGAGAATCTCGGGCGTGGGGTTGGGCTGCGCAGGGGCTGGCGCAGGTGGCTGCGTATCGGGAGCCGGCACATTCACCGGCGAACTTAGCACACTGATCAGCACTTCGGATGTTGGCGTAGTTTGCGGCGCCGGCGTATCGGTGGGCGTCGGCGTGGAATCAGAGCAGGCAGCGATGAAAATGGCCGTGGCGATGAGGCCGGCCAGTGCCTTGAAGCGCACAGTGTGCGTGATGGCGCGGTTGCGAGTCATGCAGTTACCTCGGCGGCAAATTGTCTCATAGGCGTTGTGCGAAGGTTGCGCTTGCCTGTGATGAGACTTTTGCCATTTGCGAAGAGGAAAATGTGCGGCGAACTACAGGAAAACCTGCAGGCTCAATGCGCAGCCCAGCGCAGGCTTGTCTCTCAAGCGGCGACTGTTTCGGCTTCCCCGCGTTCGTCTTTCACGATGCGCTCGAGCTTGGCTGCCATCTCGGTCCAACCGAGCGGTGAGAGGCCGTATTTGAATTGCAGCGCCTCTTCGTCCAGATCGCCGGCGCGGATGTCACGCAGGGCGCAGGTCCAGCGCAGCATCTCGAATGTCAGCGCCGGCAATCCCGCCGGCGGCGCGACTTTGCGGTTGAAGATGTATTCCAGGTTGCGCCCGGTGCAATCGAAAAGTCTTCCCTGCGGCTTGAAGCGTTCGATATGCGCATCAAGCGCGGCCAGACATTCCTCGCTCACCGGCAGCCGGCGCTCCTTGAACTTCAGGTGTTTCTTGTCGTAGCGAATCCATACTCCGCACGGCTCGCGATCGATGTCGCTCAGCGTGAGTTGCAGGCACTCGCCCTTCTTCATGCCGGTCTCCAGCACCAATGAGATGATGGCATAGGGGCGCGTATCGAGACGGTCCTGGGCAGCCACATCGCGCGCCGCTTGCAACACTGCTGCCGCTTGCGCCTCGGTCAGATATTCCGGTAGCGGATCGACGAGGGGCTTGTATGGCACGGGGTCAGCCGGGTCAATGGCGATGTAGCCTTGCTCGCGCAACCAGCGGAAGAACACCTTGACCGACGTCAGCCGGCGTTCAATCGACTTTGGGCTGTTTGCGTTCTTGCGCCGCTCCTCGTGCTGCACAAATTCGCGGATGCGTTCGGTGGTGATGGATGTCAGCAGTGGCGCGGGTTGAGGTTTGCCTTCGTCGTTGGGCGGCATGATGAACCGCGCGAACAGCATCACATCGCCCCAGAACGCCTTGCGCGTGTTGTCGCTGATGGGCCGGCGCTCCAATTGCCTGGCATACTCAGCCAACGCCTCATCCATTCGTGTCACCGTTGCCATGCAAATGAGTGTAGCACAGATGTTCGATTGTGCGCGTGCTATATTCATCGCATGCAGTCACCGCTCAACTTGCGCAACTGGATCATCTTCATTTTCATCACTGTCTTGGTTTCGGCGTTGACCGCATTCATCGTCGTGCGCGTGTTGACGCAAGCCGCCAGCCAGCCTGACATGGCTGCGGTGGCAGCCGCGCCGGCGATGCCAACTCAGGCCGCGCCGGCAAACGCACCCGCCGCGCCCGATGCAAACACCACGCCGCAATCGGTGCTGGTGCCGGCCGCCACCGAATCCGGCCAGGTCGCCGCCGCGCCGGCTGAACCCAACGCTGCGCAGCCGGCTGCGCCCACCGACGTTGCTGCCGCCGCGCCGATCGCTGCCACCGCCGGCGTGACCAACGCCGTGAATGCCGCGCCGGCGAAGGTGCGCATCAGCACAGTCATATTCCCCGGCCAGCGCACGCGCGAAGTCGTCGTCATCGTGAATGAGGGTGATCAGGTCGACCTGACCGGCTGGACGCTTTCAAATCCGCGCGGCAAGGTCTACACCTTTGGCAATGTGCTGCTGCTCAAGGAAAACTTCATCAATCTGCACACGTCTTCTGGCGTGGACATTCCCACCGACTTGTTTTGGAATCAAGAAGAAGCCGTGTGGCAGGTTGGCGACACGGCCACGCTCAAGCGCGGGGATGAAGTGATGGCGACCTTTGAAGTCAAATGACGAATTTTGGAATCTGAACTTTGAATCGTGAATGCGGCGCGCGGGCATTTGGCATTCACAACTCGGAATTCGCAATTCGCAACTCAGCATGCTGACCAGCGCCGACCTTAAAAAACTGATCTCCGCCGGCCCCAGCGCGCGCATTGAAGTGCTGTCGCCGGCGACAGCCACGCATGAACGCATGGCGCGCTCGCTGGTCGCGCTCGCCAATACGCGCGGAGGCGTGCTGATTGTGCCGCTCGGTCCCAAGGTTAAGGCTGACCCCGCCGAACTGCGCGACCGCGCCTTGCAAGCGCTGTTGATGAGCGAGCCGCGCCTGATTGTGCCGCTGCCGTATCTTGTCATGCAGAGCGCTCACGCCGAATGGCCGGATGCGCTGGTGATCGAGGTGCCGGAAGGCCTGCCAAATGTATATGCCTTGGAGGGGCGCTATCTGGCGCGCGAGAATGCGCGCAACGGCGTGCTGAATCCACGCGCGCTGCGCGAGTTGATGCTCATTCGCGGTGAAGGCACCTGGGAGAGCGCATCGCCGAGCGGCAGCAGCCGCGAAGACCTCGATTGGGGCAAAATCGACGCCTACGCGCAGCGAATCTTGTTGGGTGATGACACGGTTGAGGACTTGCTGTTGCGACGCGGTTGCCTGATCAAGAAAGGCCGGCAGGTGAAGCCGACCTACGCTGGCCTGCTGCTCTTTGGCCGGCAACCGCAGCGCTGGGTGCGCGGGGCAGAGATTTTGTGCGCGCGTTTCAATGGCAATGAGATGGGTGATGCGTTTGCGCGACAGACCCTTGGCGGCACGTTGCCCGAGCAGATTCGACGCGCCGAAGCATTCATCGCTGAGAACATGACGCACCGTTCGCGCATCAAAAGCTGGCAGCGCAGCGATGAGCCGGCGTATCCAGCCGGCGTGCTGCGTGAGGCTGTCGTCAATGCGGTTGCGCATCGTGATTACCGACTGAGCGGCAGCCAGATCCATGTGCTGATGTTCAGTGAGCGTGTGGAAGTGCGCAGCCCCGGCAAACTCCCCGGCCACGTCACGATCAGGAACATTCTGCGTGAGCGTTACTCGCGCAATGAGGCCATCGTGCAGGTGCTGGCCGACATGGGCTACATCGAGCGGTTGGGGTATGGCATCGATCGTATGTTGCGCGCAATGAAGGATGCCGGCCAGGAACCGCCGCAGTTCGCGGAGACCGAGGCCGGCTTCATGGTGACGCTGTTTGCAAAGGGCGCGCCGGCGGAGGAGCCAGTCGCCATCCCCGCCAACCCGCAGCAGGAACGCCTGCAGAAGATGATCACATTCATCAAGGACAGCGGCCGCATCACCAACCGCGACTATCAGGAGCTTTGCCCCGACGTGAGCGCCGAATCGCTGCGGCGCGATTTTGTCGATCTGGTCGAGCGCGGCATCATTCTGCGCGTTGGCGACAAGCGCGGCACGTATTACATCCTCAAGTGACACTCCACCAGGGCAGATGCTCCGGCGCGATCGCGTTCCCGTCTAATTTGTAGCCCAGTCGAAAAAGCCGCTTGCATCTAAATCGGCGCGCAATGCAGCGACCTGCGCGGCGGTGAGCGGCAAGTGGGGCAGGCGAGTCGGGCCGCAGTCGTAGCCAATCAGACCCATCACCGCCTTGAGTGCTGGCAATGCGCCGTGGCGCAGGATGGTCAGGATCATGGTCGTGGCGCGCAACTGATGGCGCTGCGCTGCAACGATGTCCCCTGTCTGAAACGCGGCGATCACCTTGTTGAACAGGGGCGCAGCGAAGTTGTAAGTGCTGCCAACCGCACCGTGCGCGCCGGCGACCAGGCCGCTCAACAACATCTCGTCGGAGCCAAACACGAAATTAAACGCGCCCGGTGCATTGAGTGCGGCGACCATGTCGTACACCGAGGTCGAACTGAACTTCACGCCGGCCCAGGTCGGGATGCGCTCGCGGCCCAATGTGTTCAGCGCGGCCATATCCACGTTCACGCCGGTCATGGGCGGAATGTGATAGTAGTAAAAAGCCAGGTCGGGCGCGCCGGCCGCGACCTCGGCCATGCATGCTACGACAGCCTCGGTGTTCGCGGGCTTGAAATACATGGGCGGTGTGGCGGAGACGGCGTCTGCGCCGATCTTCTGCGCGTGCTCGGCCAGCAGCCGGGCCTCGCGCAAACTGTTGTGCCCAACTTGCACAACAACTGGAATGCGCCTGGCCGCAGCGGTAGTGTAGGCCTCGGCGACGGCCATGCGTTCTTCACG
>JBDHWI010000077.1:0-18372 GCA_039810125.1 Thermoflexales bacterium
TGCCACCCATCAGGAACATGCAGTTGGCGTGACCATGATCGGTGCCGCCGGCGGCATTCTCGGCGACGCGCCGGCCAAACTCGCTCATCGTCACCACCAGCACGTTGTCCATGCGATCGCGCATGTCGGCATGGAACGCGCCGAGGGTGTCGCCGAGATCTTGCAGCAGCCGCGCCATCTGTCCTTCGGCGCCGCCCTCATTGGCGTGTGTATCCCAGCCGCCCACGTCGATGCACGCCACCTCCAGGCCAACGTCGGCCTTGATGAGTTGCGCCACCTGCTGCATCGCCAGCCCAAAATCTCCTTTCGGATATTGCGCGCCGTTCGCCGGCGCATAGTCCGTTGTGTCGATCTTTGCCAGCAACTTGATTGTGCGGTCGATGTCGATGGCGGCCTGCTTCAAGGCGGCCTCCGGTTGATCGGGCGCGGTATAGAGTGAGTACAGCGTTTGCTGGATGGTCTGCACGGCTTCGGACTTGCCGCGCAGATGAAAATCGGCAATGGATTGAAGCACGGTGGCCGATACCGGCCCGCGCAATGATGCTTGCAGGATGTTGCCCATGCCCACCGCGCGCATGGGCGAGGTGTTGCCGTTGTTGAGCGTCATCAAATGCCGGCCAATCCAGCCGGGGGTCGTGGTCTTGCTGCCGGGTGTGCCAGCCTCCATGTATTGCATCGCGTCGAAGTGCGAGCGCGTCGGATCTGGTGAGCCAATGGCATGGATGGGCGCGAGTGCGCCGGCATCCCACACGGGTTTCAGGCCGGCCAGCGCGGGGTGCAGTGCAAAAAAGCCGTCGAGATCGATGGCAGATTTTGCATCGCCGGCTTTTGGCTCAGCAATTGCGATCGCTTTGCGCACGCGATAGTAGTTGCTGTCGCCCACCGGCACCACTGCGTTCAGCCCGTCCATTGCGCCGCGCTGGAAGATGCACACCAGCACGTCGCCGCGCGGCGCCTGCCCCTGCGGCGCAAATGCGAGCCGCGGCATCCAACTTGGCAACTTCGTGCGAATGTTCAGCGCGTTCATGTTTTCACCCAATTGAATAGACATGACTTGTCTCCTGTATGCTTGCGATGGAAATGCGTCTGCCCCGCACAGCCCCTCCCCGAGGTGCGGGGCAGGCGCAGTTGGTTAGCCGCGGGTTTGGAAGGCCGGCGCGCTGAGCATGAGTGCGACCAGCGCGGGCAGGTGGCCGGCGTAGGGCTGCAAAGCGGCTTTCGCACTCTGTGGCAAGGGTGCGCTGAGCAATTGCAGCGCCAGCGCCTCCATTGACACATTGCCGGCGAACAGCGCCTGAAGGTTCACTTGCACGCCTGGCAGATCGTTCGCTGCCAGCGCGTTGGCGAAGTTCCACCGATTCAAGATCAGGTTGGTGGAGTTCCACGCGTTGCGCACATCCGGATAGCCGTTTGGGAAAGCCCACAAGAACAGTGGCTGGCCGAGTTGGTTGAAGGTGCGCAGCAGGCGCTTGTTGATCGTCACGCCGGCATCGAGGATGCGCAGCGCAGAGACGCCGAACTCGAAAGGCCGTTTCATCTTCTGCCCCAGCGATTGTCTGAATTCCTCACTGTGCAAGATGGCGCTGAGTGTGGCCTTGATATCGCCCTTGCTCTTTGTAAAGGCGGCGGCGCCCTTTTGTACGGCGCTGGCCGGCGGCGCATCACTGATGAAGCGGCGGGCGAGCTTGGTGCTGATGAAGGTTGCGGTGGATGGCCGGCTGGCGAGCATGTCGAGCGCCATCTTGCCGCCACGCATGCCGGCGCCGGCGGGGATGTGCAGCCCCATCACGCTGGCTGCACCATTGTCATGGATGCGCTCGTTATAGAAGAAATCACCGGCCTCGCCGTTGCCCGCCATGCCCATCATGCCGTCATTGCGCGGATTCACCACATTCCAGCCGGTCAGCACGCGCGCCAGTTCCTGCACATCCTTTTGCGTGTAACCGCCATCCACGCTCACCGTGTGCAGCTCCATCAACTCGCGCGCGTAGTTCTCGTCCGGCGCGCGCTTGCGGTTGGCCTGATTGTCGAGGTAGATCAGCATGGCCGGGCTTTGTGCGCTGGCGTGCAGCATGTCGTTGAAGTTGCCCAGCGCATGCGGGCGGACGACGTCACGGTCATCGTTCGGCTTGAGCGCGTAGCAGATGTTTTTGGCGGCGAAGATGTTGAAGTGGTTGCTCCAGAAATCGACCATCACTTCGTAGAGTTGTCGCCGGCTATAAATCGCGCGCAGGATTGTCGCAGCCTGCAAATCAGCGATGACTTCGATGCGGCTCATCGACTTGTCGGATTGCACCTGTTGCACCAATTCACCGGGCTTCATCGCCAGCGCGGGGAATTGCAATTCGAGGCCGGCGAGTTGCGGCTGATCGGCATCTGCATCCGGTTGAAGCGCCATCTGCTCGTCGATGAAGGCATCGATGCCGATCTGTTGGATGTGCGCGACGTCGCCGGCGCGCGGCCCGAACATCAGCCGGTCAGCAGCCAGCCGCGCGAGCGATGCATCGACTGCGCGGTTTGATGCGCTGGCGCGAGTTGCGGCCGCCTCTGCCACTGCGCTGATGGCGGGTATGCGACCCACGGCAGCCATCGCGGTCATTGCGGCCGTCAATTTCAACGCCTGCCGGCGCGTCATGCGCCCAAATGGATGTGTGTGTGCCATCCCTGCTCCTTGCACCACGCTGAATTGCGTGTGATGCAGGCCCAGCATAGACCAGTGCTGCAAACGCAGCATGATGCAAGCGTAAGAATGGTGTAAAAAGTGCGGTTTCAAGCGCATTCAGTGCGGTTGCCCAGGCGACGAGTCGAACTGCGTCTCATCGCCAGACAGGGCCGGCGCATCTTCGCCGAGTTGCGTCAGCAAAAAGCCGAATAGCAGATCGATGCCGGAGAAATGCAGCGCCGGCTCATGCGTCGTGCGCTGCAAGGTGGCATGCCACAGCCCGTGCGGCGAACTCCGCCAAAAGCGAATGAGAAAGCTGTACTGGGCAGGTTGCCTGGCGTGCTCTTCAGGAGATTCCGGTGCGTTCAGCATCTTTCGCGTATGATTGCGCCGCTCAAGATTTTGCTCACCGCATGTGACATGGGCGTGACAGAAAAGGTTGGGAAGGCGACCATTTACATGCGCCTTGTTGTTCATGCCGCTGACCCTGAGGTTGTTTGGTGTTTTTGAGGCGCAGGCTGATGGCGTCGTTGTCAGCTTTGCGACCAGTGCTGCGCGCGCGTTACTAGCCTGCCTCGCCGTCAGCCCGGGGCGGGTATTTACGCGCGATGCGTTGGCTGCGCTGCTGTGGCCGGATAAAACACAAAAAGCCGCCTTCACCAATCTTCGGCAAACCATTGTCCGTATGAAAGATGGCTTGGGCGCTAGTCGTGCAGAGATCGAGATCAACTCCACTGCGCTGCGTTTCATTCCTGATTCTGCCGATGTGGATGTCTGGCGCTTCGAATATCTGCTGGCCGAATGTGCCAGGCACACCCATGCCGATGGCGCGCTGTGCGACGATTGCGTTGCCCGCCTGAGCGCTGCTGTCGATCTGTATCGCGGCGAGTTCTTGCAGGGTCTCGTCTTGCACGACAGCGAGGCATTTGACGATTGGCTGCTGCTCTCCCGTGAGCAATACCGCCGGCAGGTGTTGAATGCATTTCACCTGCTGGCGCGGCATTATGAATATCAGGGAGTGCCGGCACGCACCCTGGAGTTTGCAGAGCGTCAACTCGCGCTTGAACCGTGGCACGAGGAAGCACACGCGCAGAAGATGCGTGCACTGGCGGTCACAGGTCAGCGCGCAGCCGCCAGCGCTCAGTATCGCGACTATTGTGAAATCCTGGAGCGCGAATTAGGTATCGGCCCCAGTCACGATGTTCGCGTGTTGTTCGAGCGCATCCAGGCCGGCGAGTTTGCGCAGGCGAAACTTGTAGCCGATCTGCCACGCCACAACCTGCCCGAACAACTCACGCCATTCGTTGGCCGTGAAATCGAACTGGCAGACCTGTCGCGCTGGCTACGCGATCCAGACACGCGCCTCATCACTCTGACGGGATTGGGCGGCATGGGTAAGACGCGCCTTGCGCTTGAAGCGGCGCGCAGCCGGCTGGATGACTTTGCACACGGGGTGTTCTTTGTTTCGCTCGCAACCTTGTCGAGTGCTGACGCCATCGCACCCGCAATTTGTGCGGTGGTGAATTGCCCGGGTCAAACCGGCGATGCTGTGCCTGGGTTGATGAAATACATTGCAAATCGGCAGATGCTCCTCATCCTTGACAACTTCGAGCATCTGGTTGCCGGTGCTGCGGTGGTGGCGCAACTGTTGCAAGCTGCGCCGAAGGTGCGCATCCTCGTCACCTCGCGCGAGCGGCTCAACCTGCATGGCGAGCAGGTCTGTGTCGTGCAAGGTCTTGATCATATGCACCAGACCGGGCCGGGCGCGATGGATGCAGCACAGCTTGCATCGGTGAGGCTGTTCGAGGTGAATGTGCGTCGAGTCGACCCTCGCTTTGAGGGCACGCGCGATAACCTGCCGGCAGTGTTGCGCATTGCGCGCTTGGTGCGCGGCATGCCGCTTGGTTTGGAGATGGCGGCAGCATGGGCCGGCACACTCACGCCAGAAGCGATCGCTGACGAGATTGGCAGGAGCGCCAGCTTTCTGGAGGCGCAGTGGCAAGATATGCCAGAGCGCCAGCGTAGCATGCGCGCTGTTTTTGACTGGTCGTGGAATCTGTTAAGCGCTGATGAGCAGGCTGCGCTGTGCAAGGCATCCGTCTTTTGCGGCGCATTCACTCGCGCCGCCGCCGGTGAGATTGCTTCCATCTCGTTGCAGCAGTTGGCGCGATTGATCCGCAAGTCGCTACTGGCTCAGCAGGACGATGGTCGCTATGCCCTTCACGAGCTGTTGCGTCAGTTTGCCAGCGAGCGACTGGATGAGCTGCCGGCGCTGAAGCGCGAGGTGCAGTTGCAACACAGCGTGTGGTATCTGGCCTGGTTGGCGGCGAAAGAGCGGCGCTTGCTGCGCAACGAGCCTGTGCAGGTCGGTGACGAGATCAAGGCCGAAATCGACAATGTGCGGCAGGCGTGGCAACTTGCGTGCCAGCAGTCACAAGCCACAGATTTGGCGCGTGCAGCCATTGCACTGTGGCAGTTCTGCGGTGGCGCCGGGCTGGCCGATGAGGGCATTCGCATGTTCTCCGCCGCCGCCGGCGCGATGACAAATCGGACGGATGCAGTTGGTGATATTGCCCTGTTTAACGCCATTATTGGATCGCTCTCGATGGTGCTGGGGCGACATGATGAAGCGCTGGCAGCCGGCGTGCGCGCCACCGCAATGGCTGAGGCCGGTGGCAACTCATTCGCCCTGGCGCTGAGTTGGCTGGTGCAGGGGCAGGCACTGCGGCGCAAAGGACAAACGCCGCCGGCGCGCGTCTTTCTGGAACGTGTGATTGTATTTGCGAGAGCGCAGCGCGAGCGCGCACTGCACGCTGCCGTTGAGCGATGGGCGTTGCTGGAGACGCGCGCGATGAACTGGCTGTGTTCCTTCGATCTGTCTGATGCGAACTATGCGATTGTGCAGGACGGCATCACGCAGATGCTCGCGGTGGGCCGCAGCCTGGACATGCGTCGTGTCGTCGCCGTGGCGCTGATGGATCGTGTCACACTGGCATGGACGATGGGGGATTGGGAAACACTGCGGCAAACTGTCAGTGAAGCCGGACGGCTGTCGGAACAGGTTGGCAACATCGGGGGTGTTGCATATGCGCTGCGCCTAAGCGGTTATCTAGCGAGGCACGATGGCGACTATGACACGGCGATGCGGTTTGCAGCGCAAGCACGGGCAAAATACCAAGACGTCGGCGACGGCGTCGGCGATGCCTATATGCTGATGGAGGAAGGCAGGTTGCGCCTGTTGATGGGCGATTTTTCGTCGGTTCGCGAGAATCTCGATGCTGCCGAGCGTATTTTGCATCCCCTGGGCGAGCCGGCGGTGGAGATGTTCACACTGCATTGCATGCGCGCCTGGCTGGCATATTGTGCCGGCGATGCCGGTGCCGCGCTTGCCGATGCCGAGATCGCTTGCGCGAGGGCGCAGTTGCTTGACATGCCGGCGCACATGGGTGATGCGCTGGTTGTGCTGGGGCTGGCGCAGGAGCGCGCCGGCCAGCCATCGCATGCTGCGCAATCCTTTGAGCGCGCCGTCGCGCTGTTTGAGCGCCTGCGCCTACGCTACAAGACTGCCGAGCCACGCGCAGGTCTCGCGCGTATTGCGCTGACAACGGGTGATCTGGCAGGCGCGCTGGTGCTGATCGAGGATGTGCTGGCGCTGCTGGCGGCATATCCTCGTGCCGGCGCAGATGAGCCCTTTCGTGCCTTGCTGACATGCTGGCGAGTGTTGCAGTGTGCCGGCGATGCGCGAGCCGAGGACGTGCTGACGCGGACGAGCGCCTGCCTCCATGCCTGTGCCAGTCATATCGCCGACCCGCAGTTGCGCCAATCCTTCCTCACCAATGTCGCCCTGCATCGCGACATCCTCAGCCTGCAGGGGCAAGGCAGTGGGCTTGTTGATATGCAAAACTCATGAAGCGGTATCCTGCCTTGCCCTTGTGACTATTGTTGCGCGCCTTGCATGGGGAACCACGGCAGCCACAGTCGATGGTGAGTTGTCCCGAACTGCGGACGATATGGTGGCAGGATCCACGATGCGCGGTTGGTGAGCGGGTTGGCGTTCACTGACACCGGCACATCAAACTGCGAAATCCTGCCGTCAAGGTCTTCGTTGTTCGAACCACCGAAGATGTAGAGCGTGATCGTCGCCGGCTTGCTCGTGGGGATGTTCGCGGGGAAGGGCGCGTTTGCTGTGCCGGTCAGTCCACCCAGTACGACTGGCGGCCCTTGATTTGGCCACGGCAAATTCGTTGCGAATTCTGTTAGCTTGCTCTGGTAGCTCCATGTATTGCTCGCATCGAGTGCCATGTTTTGATACCACTCGATGCGATCTGGTGTGCCATTGCTGTCAAAGTCGTACCATACCTGGAAGGTGACTGTGTTGCCTGCCGGCGGAATCGGATTGCTGTTGGCGTCTTTCAAGTTCCAGTAGGCATTGGGACAGGATGACGGCACGTTGGGGCCGCCGGCCACACAAGGGTCACGCTGCCAGCCCGGAAACAGGCTTTGATTCGTGTAGATGTTGAAGCGCGTGTATTGCGTCTGCGTGATCAGGTTGCCGCTGAACGTGCCTGTCCATATGCGGACGCGGGTTGCATCGGGCATGGTCGCCGGCGAATCTGGTGGATTGCCGCGCAGCCGCTTTGGCACGCATACGATGGAGCCGGCGAGCGCGTTGCTGTCGGTCGGATAGGCTGCGCTGCCGATGGCTGGCAGCCATGCGCCGGCACTCGTTTCCAGCGTCAAGGTCAGAGGTGCTTGCGCATCGCAGGTAGCAGAATACGATGCCGGCTTGCGCAGATACAAGCGGTTGCTCGTGGAGGATTGCGAGACCGTCTCGTGCGATGGCGCGTTGGTGCCAATCTGTGTAGTAAGCGCATGGGCCGCCGCGCTCACTGTCTGCACCGTTGCGCCGGTTTCGGCATCTTTGAATGTCACGCTGATGGTGTTGCTGCCGGCGTTGTAGATTGCGAAGGTGCGCGTGCCACCGCCGCATTTCACCCCGCTCGCGCCCTTGCAGAACACGGCGTAGCCTGGTGTGTCGGCGATCACGCTCACATCGATCTGCCCGAGCGCGTTCAGGCTATAGGCCCAGTGTTTGGCCTGCATGTTCATCGCCCCGTAGAAAATCTTGTGCGGTGTGTTCGCGCGCGTCAGCGCGCCAAACGGGCCGGGGTCTGCGATGCCGGTGTTGTTGCCGGCGGCCTGCGCCTGAATGCCAGCGAGGATGTTCTCGTAGGGCGTGTTCTGCGCTGTGCTGTCGCCATTGCGCTGGTTAATGTATTCCGCCCACATTTCGCTCAACCATTGCGGGTTGCGACCCAGATACAAACCCGGTGCGCTGAGCGGCGTGGCCTGAATTGCCAGTTCCGACGACACATCGCCGGCGAAGAACGTCGAGCGATCCGTCAGCGCTTGGATGATGCGCGAGATGTTGTAGTTCTTGCGCGAGCCCTGATTGCTCTGATACTGCACGAACTCATCCGGCCAGTTGCCATTGTAGAACTGGCCTGAGCTTGCGTTGGGATCACCATCCTGGTTGAACCAGTATTGCTCGGTTGCGAGGATTTCCTCTTCGTAGAGATACATGCCAATATCGACCCAATCCTGGTTGTTCGTGACTTGGCCAAGTTCAATCATGCCGGCGGCGAAGTTGATGGCCTCGCTCGTCGATTCTTGATTGTTGCCGTTGCCGCCGTTCGCCACGCCATCGGCCCAGTTGTGACCGTAGAACGGGCTAAAGTTGCGCAGGAGGGGATAGCGCGCGCTGGTGCGATCGTGGTTTGCCACATCGGATCGCACCTCGTTGAAGAACGGCAGGTAGGCTTGCAGCCATGCCGGGTCGCGCCGGCCAATCGCGGCGGCGCTGCGCAACAGATAACCGTAATGAAAGTGCTTGTCGTCGAGGTTCTGTGCCGACTGATAGCCTTCGGGGTAACCGATGAAGGTGTTGTAATCGCTGTTGTACTGAAAGACGTTGCTGGTATTCACGTCAGCCATGCGCCCAACGAATTCCTTCAGCGTGTCGAGGATGAAGTCGCGGATGCCGGCAGCCACCTGCTGCTTGCTCTCTTTGAGGTCGAGGTCGATCTCGTTTAGCGCCGGCGATTTTGATAACTGGTCGGCGATGTTCAGCCCTTCGAACAGCGTCGCCAATCCTGGCACGTAGGTGTTCGTCGCGCCGACGAAGTAGCTCTGGTTTTGTAACGCGAAGGGATTGTTGCCGGCATCGGTCGCCGGCTCGCCCAGATAGAACCACGTCTTCATCACCGCGTATACATCTTGCGCCGGCACATTGCCGTTGATGGCGGTTGTGCTGTTCATGGCAAGGTTCGGCAGGAAGGGCAGCACGCCGCGCGCGATCAGTTCGCGCACATAGCTGTTGCCGGCGTAGGCCTGCAGCTCGCCTTTCAGCGAGCGCCACGTATATTTTGGCCTGCTATCGCTGCCTAGCAGAATGTTTGCCTTATCCTGCGCGATCATCGCCTTGCGGTGATGCGGGAAGACCAACTGCAACGCCGGCGATGCGGGTTGCGATGGGATGAAAGGCACTGTCGTCACGACATGCTTCAGGCGAACCACACTTGCCGCGCGGTCGTAGCCCAGCGGCTTGCTTGCGCCGCCGATCATCACACTGGCGTCGGAGCCGGGGATGGGCGGGTAATGCAACTGCGTGCCAGTGATGCGCTGCGCGGCATACGGCAGCAACTCGTTTAATGCGTTGTTCAACGCGCTTGCGTCAGTCAATGGCACGTTGTGCGGCATGGCGATCACGACGATGCGCGTGGCATCGTTGTTCTGAAAGAGCTTTTGGCGTTGCGCTGCGTCGGTGCTGGTCGTTTCGCTCCACGTGCCGGCGTCAGCGACGATAGCGTATGCGGCTGGATTCGCTGTCGTCGTTGCGCCGAGGCCAACCGGGTTGAACGAGTTGGTGACGTTGAAGCCGATCACGCCAGCGTTGTTGCGCCACACGCTGACCGCGCCGTTGTCATCGCCCGACACCGCCGTGCCAGCCCATGCCACAAATGGCGCATTGCCGGCGGTGCGCTGCGCCCACACAAACGGGCTGCCATTCACCAATGTGAAGCTGATCGTGCTGCCGTTGCTGGTATAGCCCATTTCCACGCCCCAATCCGAATACTTGTTAATCTTCACGTTGGTCCACGGCACGGTCGTGTTAGTGAAGGGCGTGTTGTCGGCGATGGGGTGCGTACCGGACAACCCTATTGTGACGATGGGGGAATCTTGCTGCGCATTGTCACCGTAGCCGAACAGCGTGTTCCCTGCGGTCACCGCATCTGACATCACGGTGGCATAGGTCAGCACGCGAATCGTCGTGCGATTCCACAGCCGCATGCCTTGTGGCGCGATGGGCAAGCCGGGCGCGACCTTGCCATATTGCAGTTCGTTGGGCAGGTCGACGAAATTCACGTTCCACGGCTCATTAAACATCTCCGGCGTGCGCAAGACAGGATTCGATGGATCAGCGCCCTGCACCCAGCCCTGCCACTGCAAGCCGGCGCTCGTCCACCAATCGCTCGACATCACAGGCTGCAGCTTGTTGGCATATGCAATGTCGTAAGGCGCGCCCTCGATTTTGCCAGTAGGGTCGGCGGGCAGTGTCGCGTTTTGGATGAATTCACCCGGCAGGTTATAGAACCAGTTGTTCTGCGCCAGCGTGGTGCCGGCGATGCCCCGCGCCGGCGCGATGCGCTGATTGCCTTCCACCCATTGCCCGGCGCCGTTGGTGACAACGATGTTATCTGCCTGCGGGCCGTTTTGCGAGGCCTGCGCCGGCGTGGTGATTGTGCTTGTGCCGGCCAGGATGAGCGTGAGGCCAGCGATCGCTGCAAGGCGCAACTTGCGCCGGCGGTGAATCATGTTTTGAGCGTGAGACATTTCCCCTCCAGGCATGAGCATGGATGCGCCCTAGATATGGCGGGCGACAAGGACGTGACAATGCGAACAGACCTGACATGCTGCCTGCTCGAAGCCGCATGTGGCCGGCATCCAAGCCTGTCAGGCCCTTGCAATTTGGCTAGGGTGTGTGACCGCCGGTTAGCGGAATGACGCGACCAAAGTCGGGTTGGGTCGAGACGAACGGGAGGAACAGCCGGCGATGTTCCAAGATGGCCTGATCCGGATTTTGGTAGAGCAGAATCGCCATTGCGATCATGCAACCGCCGGCGATGCCATATCCCAGCACATCAACTATTGCCACCGCCGGCGGACCATATGGCTCCAGGTTCGTGGCTGGGTTCACCATGGTTGGGATGCAACTGCAAATGCCACTGGCGAGGTTGAGCTTGTCGGATGTCTTGGGGTTTGCCAGCGCGCGATAGATGTTGCAGGTGATGATCAAATTTATCAGGGAAAACAGCGCCAGACCAAAGCTCACCGCCTTTTTTCCGCCGGCGTCCAGCCCCGGCTTGAGACCCAGAATGGCGAGGATGGATGGCAACATGCTCAGGCATCCCCACACCACACGGGTGTCTTCGTCCGGGTCATCCTGCGTGATCCAGGGCGCCGTGAGTGCTGAGACGATGACGCCGGTGAGTGTGGCCGCCGGCCCGAATGCCGCCGGCGCATCATCTCCTTCGCCGTCATTGACGGCATTGAAGATGCCATAGGCCAGCTCCAGCACGCCGGCGATTACACCGATGATCATCTGCGCCTTGGCCGAGGCCGCTGCCGTCGCACTTGTGTCGTTCACGGCGCGCATCGCTGTGCTGCCGCGCACGATGTCCGTGCTCAGCACGCCATCCTGCGAGGGATACTTGCCCTCGGCAATGCGATAGACCAGGTTGATGACGAAGGCGATCACCAGCGTGATTGCGTTCAACAGCGTCAGTGGCTGATCGAAGAAGAACTGATACAGATCGGAAAGGATCGGAATGTTGAGTTCGGCATTCAACGCATTCATCAACTGCGTGATCAGGTCGGCGAGGGCGACGAAGATGCCGTCGAGGAATGCTTTGGCCACGGCAAACGCCCCGACGATCAGCAGCTTGATGATATCGAGGATCGTGTCCATGGCATTGGTCATCAGATTTGACAGGCCAGATGCCGAAAACAGATTGCTCACATCGGTCTTTACGTCGCTGATTGCCTGAGACAGCACCGGATCGGTTTGCAGGCTCTGGATGAAAGTGGTGATGAAATCGAGGACAGGATCGCCGGTGTCGTTGATCGATTGCGTCAGCAGCGCCGCCGGCTTCAGCGTTGCATTGCGCATCTGCGTCTTCAGTGTGTGCATGTTATCCATGCAGGCTACGGCGTGCGATTTGGCCGGCGAGCCGATGGTGAATGCGCTGTGCGGCGTGGTGCTCGCGCCTTGCAGGTTGGTGATGCTTTGCCCATCGAATGCCTTTTTGATGTCATCGAAGAAATTGGTCACGTCTGTCTCCAATGCTTCGATCTTTTGGTCGACCACCGGCTTGACGTCGCTGACCATGTAGTTGCCGAACTCTGTCGCCAGATAGTTGATCTGCTTTGTCATCCAGTCTTGCGTGTTAAACAACTCATCGAAGAAGGTGTTCAGGCCAATCGCAGCGATGAAGTCGTCGATGGCGGTCTCGAACATGTTGATGATCATGCCGATTACGTTCACCACATCTTCGATGGCCTGCGCCACCCATTGAAACACCTGTCGTGCGCCATCGGGCAGGATCATCGAGATGGTTGTCAGCACTTCGTCGGTCACGCTGACGATGACGTTCTCGATGGCTGCCAGCCCCTGCTTGATCCAATCCCACAATTTCTGAAAGCCGTTTTTGCGCTTGGACTGGGTGATGCCAATAGCTTGTGCCCGGCCGACCGATAATGCCGCGTTCACGCTCGCGCTGTTGGGGTCCCAGCGCGTCACCCCTCGCGTCAGGGCATCCATCTGGTCGCGCGCCGCAATGTGCGTCATCGTGGTGAAGGTCGATTTCTTCGTGGTGATGTCGCGGGAGAAGACGAAGCCGGTCGGCGCGCCGGCCTGCACCGGTCGCCGCGCCTGCGCGTTGTTCGGAAGATAGTGTATCGCCGGCAGGTCGGTGTAGGCCACATACGACGCCGCGCTGTTGGTGGCATGCAACGTCTTCAAGGCTTTCGCCAGCGCCGCCGGTCGCGCCTGCCCCACACCACCGCCGCTCTTCATCTGTGTGATGCTGTTCGCTACCTTTTGCGGCACGTCGTCGGCCTTGTCGTCGTCGTCATACAGCGGCTCGCCGCGATAGTTGTGCACTGTGCTGAGGTTCGGCCTGTTGGGATCGGGGTTTTTGCCGTCGTCACTGTAATCATTTGTGGTGTTGGTCATGTGGTCGTGCCACTGTTGATCGACGAAGGCGACGATGCGCTCATATGGATCCATGAATGCTGCCCATAGCCGAAACTCTGGTGCATTGATGTCGGTTGCATTCAGGCTGAATACCAGCACACCATCGACATCCGTTTGCACCAGCGCATACTGGTCGTCGCCTGGGCCGATGGTATAGGACACGCCGCCGACGTTGATGACCGTGTCAGGGGCATCGCACCAGATCTTGACTGGCTCCTTGGGGCGCGGCCTCTTGTTGTCATCCACGATCGTCACGTGCGCTTTGTAGCGCGCTACAGACGGCGGGATCTTCATGTCCTTGTTGAAGTTGGGTGACGAACTGTCGAAGTCCTGCATCAGTTCGGCCTCAATGATGAAGTCGCGCTCATCCTGCACCAGTTGGTCGATGCGTATGCCAAAGACCTGCGCAAATTCCGTGCCAACGATCTTTGAGCCGACGCCGTAGATCACGCCATTGCTGGTCTGCTGTGTCAGTGCGGTGAGTTGGGTGGTGCCGGTGTCGATGTCGCCGGCCACCACGCCTGTGTTGGCCGAAAAGTTATACAAGCCGGCCAGCGAGGGCGAGTCGGGATTGGAGTTGGGAAACCAGGCATTGCCGGCATCTGACAGACCAAACCACACCGTTACCTGGCCGGTGGAATCCTTGAACAAGAGCGGCGTGGTGCGAATCAGCGTGTTAGGCTGGTCGGTGGTGATGGCCGGCGTGCCATTCGCAGCTTTCAATTGCACATTGACGCTAAACAGCCGTGGTGATGCCGAGCCGACAATTGGATCGCCTAATGCGCCAAACCACACTGACGGCAACACATTTTGACTGGCCGATCCGCGCGTGCCGTCGTCGTAAGCAAAACCGGTGGTGATCATGTCGGCGGTGTAGACAATGCCAACATTAGGGTCTGCGCCGCCAGGCAGGTCGAATCGCTCGGCGGCAAACAGGCCGTCTGCGATGCCGCCATTGACGAGCGGATTGGGCAGCAGATAGATGAACACGGAAAACCCGCCATTCACGAACAACGCCGGCACGGTGCGGGTGGGATGATCGGGTGTGGGCGTGGGCAGGTCAATCCGCAGTGGCGGGAAGGCATACAGCTTTTCGACGCCGAAGGCAATCGGGCCATTCACGATCGCCATGGGTTGGCCTGGCGGGATGGGATTTGGCGGATTGCGCTGGCTCAGCGCGCCATCGGCAACCTTGATTTGCAGGAAAACTGCTGTCTGACTGGTCCAATCCATGATCTTGCGGTTGAAGGGATCGTTGTTGTCATAGTGGCAGCCAAAGCCGATGTCCCACACGGCGCAATACACGCTGTCGTCGTGGAAGGCGAACTGTGACACACCGCGCAGGCCGCCCCAGCCAACGGTATAGGGCGGCTGCGGGTTGAGCGGCGGTGTGGTCGTCCATGCCGGCACGATGGCCGACGGGTTGGCGATGACCGCAGCAAGGTCGAGCTTGTAGATCTTCGCGCCACGGTCTGCAAAATACAGGTCGTTCTGGATCAACGTCGGCGCCACGTCCACCCCTTTATCCGTGGAGAAGAACCATCTTGGCTGGAGCGTCAGCGGGTCCAGCGCAACCACTGAACCACCTTGATCCAAAATTCTCGGATCGAATGGTGCAGCACCGACAAAGAGCAGATTGTGCACACGGTCAAATACTGGCGTGGTGAAAATGGCGTTGGGGTTGCGGTCGCTGGTGCGTGCAAGCTCCTTGCCGGTGTGAGGGTCCATCGCCAGCACCGCCGAATAGGTGTTGCCAGTGGTTGGGTCTTTGTCTTCGACTGTCATGTAGAGCCGGCCTAGGCCATGCTCGATGTGCTTGCCGGTGCTGAAGTAAGAGCCGGCAGTCTTGAAGACATATGGCGACTCATAGCGATACAAGCTAGTGGTGGACGTGGTGGAGGCCGGCCCGCTGCTCTGTTGCACCAGGCAGTGTGCTGCGCCAAAGCCGGTCGCCGCCACCTTCGTCACTGTCGTTACGAGGCCCTGTTTCACCGGAATCGTATCGACGACATTTGGCCCGCTCAGGTAGCGATGCATATTGGCGTCATTCGGCTTGGCGTGCCAGAGTGAGCCATCGTAGGCGGCGGCAATGTGCGTGGCAGTCGGCGCGGCGGCATTTGGTGTCAGTGCGCCGCTGTTCGGATCGAAGGCGTAGATGTTGTTGCTGGCGTCGCGGGCATAGATGCTGTTGCTGTTGCCGAGCGAGACCTGCACGAGATTGCTGGCCGGCGAGACCGGTGTGAAACCGCTGCCGTCCAAGGCGCCGGTGAATTTCCACAGCCGTTGTGCGCTGGCGATCATCACCGTGTTGTCCTGTCCGACGCCGACGTGGTCGGCCTGGTTGGGCAGTTTCGTCCAGCCATCACCATCGTGTTGCACGATCCAGCCGCCCTGCGCTTGCGGCAGCACGCTCCACAGGTTGCCATCGCGGCCATTCGGCGCGTGCGCCAGCACCGGATGCCATGTCGCCGGCCAGTCGTTTGTCAGGTTGCCTATGTATTTGATCTGCGCCGAATTGCTGAATGGAATCAACGAGGCTACGGATGTTCCTGAGAAGAACCAGTCGACTGAACCAGATGCTGTTTGAACTCTTGTTGCAGCATTCAAGCTTGTCACCCACGATGCAGGCAACACATTTGGATCACCCCACCAGAAGAGTTGCAGCGGCTGCGGGCTTCCAAGCACAGCCTTGTTCACCGGATCGATGTACAACATTTCACCCTTGCGGATCAGATATGCCTGGCTGAGTCCGGTAGCAATCGTGATGACGCCGTCAATGACGCCATCCTTCCAGTTGGGTGTTTGCGGCCAACCGGGCAAGTCTGTGAGTTTGGTCGGCGGAATGCTCCCATCGGTGGCGACAAATCGCCCGCCGTTGTACAAAACCAAGGCGCTGCCCAATGATGTCCAGGAAGCGCCCACCACACCCAGCTTGAATGAGTCTGGCAGGTTGGGCCACAGGTTGTCGATGGTTTGAGGCGTGCCGGCCTGCATTGTTGCCACATCGATTTTGATCACCTGGTTGCCTTGAAACACATAGGCTGTTCCATTGGGGTCAAGTGACCCCAGGGCGGCATCTATGCCCTCCCCATGCGGCACCCACACCTTGTTAACCTCGTCGTAGATGTGCGGCGCACCCTGCGCATCGATGCCCCACAGCGTGCCATCCCAGCCCATGCTGATATCGATGAGCGCGCCAAAGGATGTATTCGATGCAAGCGGGTTGAACGTGGGTTGCGGCACCGCCGGCGCCTGTGGCTGCTCAGCGCTGGCGACGGCCTCTTTGGGCGGCGCGCTGGCAATGGCTGCCAGGCCAAGCGCCGGCAGGCCAGCAGCGGCTGCGGCGCTGAATGCCGCCAGCTTGAAGAACTGCCGACGGTTGATGCGTGGCTGTTTCATGATTTCCTCCTGCTCCCAAACGAAGATTGCGAGTGTGTGTTGAGGGGAGAGCATGCGTGGGCAGTGTGACAAAAGCGTGATACGACCAACGCGCATCGGGGTGGAACAGGGGTGGCGTGACTTGACGCGCCCACTGGTCTGACACAAGATGGGCAGCATCACCATGACCACCACGATCGCCTATGCTCTCGAAGACCACGCCGGCATGTCGATTGTCCGCGCAGGTTTGGCCGGCTGTGATGTCGAGTTTGTCCCCATCTTCGCGCTCAATGCAGCGGAATCGCAAGCCGTGCTCGCGCGCGCCGGCGTGCTGCTTGTCGCGTTGCAGCCCGTCACGCCGCAGGTAATGGATGCTATGCCGAACTGCCGGCTCATCAGCCGGCTCGGTGTCGGCGTCGACAACATCGATGTGCCGGCGGCCACCGCGCGCAACATCTGGGTGGCGAATGTGCCGGATTACGGCATCGACGAAGTCTCCACGCACGCCATCGCGCTGGCGCTGGCGCAGGTGCGCGGGCTGAACGCGCTCTTCAACGCCACGCGCGCCGGCGGGTGGGACGGCCTCGCTGTCGCGCCCATCCAGCGCCTAACCACGCTCACGCTCGGCGTGCTGGGGTTTGGGCGCATCGGCAGCGCAGTCGCGCGCAAGGCCATCGGGCTGGGGTTGCGCGCCATCGCGCACGATCCCTTCGTGAGCGGCGACGCCATTCGCGCTGCCGGCGCGCAGCCGGTCGGCCTTGAGGCGCTGTTCAGCCAGGCCGACATTGTGTCGCTGCATTGCCCCTTGAACGCAAGCACGCGCCGCAGCGTCAACGCGCGCCTGCTGGGGCTGATGAAGCCGTCAGCCTATCTGGTCAACACTTCGCGCGGCGACGTGATCGATGAGCCGGCGCTACTGGATGCCGTGAACGCCGGCCAGATTCGCGGCGCAGCGCTGGATGTGCTGAGCGCAGAGCCGCCGCCAAGGGACAATGCGGTATTGCAGGCGCTGATTGCGCACGAGCGCATCCTCGTCACGCCACATGTCGCGTGGTATTCTGAGCAAGGCCGGCACGACATGCATGCGCTGGCTGCGGCAGACATTGCGCGATTTTTACGCGGCGAGCCGTTGCGCACGCCGGTGAATGCGGTGACCCATTCCAGCGCATTCGCAAATGGAAACGAGGCATCTTGAGCGCAATCGAGAGGCGCCAGACGGGCGAATGTCTGGCTGTCCGCGCGAGGGAAAGGAGAACAGCATGAAGCTAATCTTGGCAGTGGTGCAGGCCGACGATGCAAACCGGGTGGTGCAGGCGTTGAACAGCGCCGGCTTCCGCGTCACGCGCATTGCCACACAGGGCGCGTGGCTGCGGCGCGAAAACGCCACGCTGCTGGTGGGCGTTGACGACGGCAAGGTGAATGACGTGATGCGCGTGTTACGCAGCCATGCCCAGCGCCGCACGGCTTACATCAACGTGCCGGCGGAGTCATCGGCCCTCGACGGCATGATGGGTCCGCCTGGCATGCCCATGGAGGTGGAGGTGGGCGGAGCGACGGTGTTCGTGCTGGATGTCGAGCGCACTGCGCGGGTTTCATCTGCGACCGAGACGTGAGACACGCCGGCGTCAATGCAGGGCCATTTCGGTGGCTTGTTCGAGGGTAAGCCTCCTGCCTGCCTGCCAGGCGGCGCTGAAATCTGGCGGATTCAGAAAGCTGCGAATGGTGTCGACGGCGCGTTCATTCGCCGAGCGGATTGGCTCATCGAGCGCAGCCTGCATTGCCTGGCGCGTGTCTTCGACCACGGCAAGCAGCGTCACTGCGCGTGAGAGCTGACCATCAAGCGCCTCCACGCAGGCCAGTCCGGAGAGAGCGCAGATCGATCCCCGTCGATTGCCCAACTGCCGATAGCGTCGCAGACTCTCCTCATGCAGGGATTGCGCCGCTTGAAATTCACCCACCGCAACATGCAGGCAACCCAGATCATTCAAGGTTGCTGCGATGCCGCGCTTGTTGTCCA
>JBDHWI010000078.1:0-18273 GCA_039810125.1 Thermoflexales bacterium
CTGCCCTTGCCAAGGTTTTGGGTCTTGTCGCGCGGCTCGTCTTCAATCAGCTTCTTCGCGTTGTCCCACGCGCCGCCGGTATTCGCCATGTAAACGGCGAGCAACTGGCCGCTGAGGATGATGCCGGCGAGGAAGCCGCCCAGCGCCTCCACGCCAAGCGTGAGGCCGACGATGATCGGGCCAGTGACCGACAGCACAGCCAGCGTGAGCAACTCGCGCTGCGCCGCCTGTGTGCTGATGCTCACCGCCGCCGCATAGTCTGGCTCCTTCTTGTAGCTCATAATGTCGGGATCGCGGAACTGCCGGCGCACCTCGTTCACGATCAGGCCGGCGGCGCGCTCAACCGCCTTGATCGAGATCGAGCTGAACAGCCAGGGAATCACTCCGCCAATCAGCAAGCCCACAAACACCAGCGGGTCGCTCACGCGAATGCCTACTGCCTGCAAGAGTTGATTCGGCGCCATGCCATTTGCTGCTTGCACGCGGCTGACATCGACAAGATACGAGCCAAACAACGACACCGCCGCAATCACGGCGGAGCCAATTGCCACACCCTTGGTGATGGCTTTCGTGGTGTTGCCGACCGAGTCGAGGTCGGTGAGGATCTGGCGCGCGTTGCCATCGGTCACGCCGGCCATCTCGGCCACGCCATTCGCGTTGTCACTGATCGGGCCAAAGGAGTCCATCGCCACGTTGTTGCCAGTGAGCGTCAACATGCCGATGCCGGTCATCGCCACGCCGTAGAGGATGTAGGTGCTTTGTTGCACGGCGTCAGCGCTGCTGTTCAGCCACACAAGAATCGAGACGAGCATGGTTGCGGCGATGACGAGCGTGCCCCACACCGCGCTCTCCTTGCCAGCGGCCATGCCGCTGAGGATGAGCGTCGCCGGCCCGCCATTCGACGCCTTCGCAATATCCATCACCGGCTTGTGATGCGTGCCAGTGAAGTATTCCGTCACCTTGTCGATGATGATGGCGAGCAGCACGCCGATGGTGACCGAGATCAGCGGTCGCCATTCAACCGCGCCCTGCGGCGTGCGCATGTAGATCAGCGTGAAGACAGTGAACACGAGGATGGAGACTGTCGCCGACGAATAAAAGCCGCGGTTGATGGCCTGCATCGCGCCCTTGCTGCTTTCGGATTGAATGCGCACAAGATATGTGCCGATGATCGACGACAACACACCGATGCCGCGCACCACAAGCGGAAAGACGATCCACTGCACCTGGCCCGTAATGGCGACCAGCGCAAGACCGAGGATGAGGCCGGAGACGATGGTGACTTCGTAGCTCTCGAAGATGTCGGCAGCCATGCCGGCGCAGTCGCCCACGTTGTCACCGACGAGGTCGGCCACCACGGCGGCGTTCCGCTTGTCATCCTCTTCCAGCCCCTGCTCCACCTTGCCGACAAGGTCCGCGCCAACATCGGCAGCTTTGGTGTAGATGCCGCCACCCACGCGCATGAACAGCGCCAGCAACGTGCCACCGAAGCCGAAGCCGAGCAGCACGTCCGGCGCAGCCTTGCCAAAGACGATGAAGATGATTGTGCCGCCGAACAGGCCGAGGCCGTCGGTGAGCATGCCAGTGATGGTGCCGGCGCGATAGGCAATGCGCAGTGCGCCGGCGTAGCTGTGGCGCGCCTCAGCCGCCACCCGCACGTTGGCCTGCACCGCCATCCGCATGCCGAGCTGGCCGACCGCCAGCGAGAACAGCGCGCCCATAACAAACGCCGCCGCGCGCCCAAATGCCACCGTGAGCGTAACCTGATTGATGTCGGTCATGCCCAATTGCCCAAAGTGGTCAATGGCTTCGCGCGTGGGAGGCACCACATAGACACTGAGGAACATCAGGATGGTGAGGATGGCGATGAGGGGGACGATGGTGCGCGCCTGCCGGCTGAGATAGGCATTTGCGCCGGTGCGGATCGCGTTCCAAACGCGCTGCATCTCAGCAGTGCCTTTGTCTTCGCGCAGAATCTGCGCCCTGAGAAAGAGCGCATAGAGCAGGCCGACAATCGCAATTGCCAGCACTGCCCATATCATAATTTGCTCAATTTGATTAAGGTCGTTCATCGAATGCATTACTCCTTTGCCGATCCAGAGACAAGACATAGCGCGCGCTCACGCGCACAAGACGTGAAAAAAGGACGCCGCGTCAATGAGTCAGATAGATTGACACTCAGCGTCCCCTTCACGGAAATCACCTTTTCGTTGCATCAAACTCGCGCTCGTCAGGGAGCCGATGTTTGCTTGGAGTGTAGTTGCCACTCCATACGATGTCAATTTGTGTGAGCGTCCGACACGCCTACGATGCGAGAGGAAACTGTTGCGCGCATAAAATCCAAATCCTGCGACACTGTGCGGCATGACGACGGAATGGTCTGGCCGGCACACCGGCAAAGAGGCGTTGCGACAGCGAATCTGGTCCACCCTTGCGCAGCACGGCGCGATGGTTGGTCAGGGTCACGGACACATCCCCGATTTTGTTGGCGCGGATGCAGCAGCGGCACAGCTGGCTGTGCTGCCTTTCTGGGAATCGGCGCGCGTGGTGAAGAGCAACCCGGATGCGCCACAGATGCCGCTGCGCCTGCGCGCCTTGCAGGCCGGCAAAACGCTTTACATGGCTGTGCCACGCCTGCGCGAGGTGAAGTGTTTTGTGGAGTTGCTGCGCGACGACCTGCAGGCAAAAGGCGTGGCGCTGGAGGAGGCCGCCGGCGTCAAAGGCGCGCTGGCGCATGGCCGGCCGGTTGCCTTCGAGGAGATGCAGCCCATCGATGTGGTGCTGGTTGGCTGCGTGGCAGTCTCGCGCATCGGTGGCCGCACCGGCAAAGGCGCCGGCTTTGCCGACCTTGAGTTGGGCATCCTTCGGCAATTCGGCCTGGTCAACGCAAGCACACCGATCGCGACGACGGTGCATCCCCTGCAGATCGTTGCCAGCGATGCGCTGCCGATGACGCCAACTGACAGCGCGCTCCATTGGATCGCGACGCCGGACGAAGTGATCGAAACGCACACGCCATTCCCACAACCCGCCGGCATCGCCTGGGATCTGATTCAGCCAGATCAGTTCGAGAGCATTCCCATCCTCAACCAGTTGCGAGCGACGAGGTAGCGCCAGGGCAGCAGGTGGGAGACTGCGTGACCCGCCTGCTGCGTTTTTGGGCTGCCGGCTACACGCCGCTGAAGGCAAGGTGGCCGCCGTCGACGGGTATGACGATGCCGGTGACGAAGCGCGAGGCATCTGAGGCAAGATATACCGTCGCCCCGCCCAACTCATCCGGCTCGCCAAATCTCCCCATCGGCGTATGCGCGATGATGGCTTCGCCGCGCGGCGTCAGGTTGCCGCTCTCCTTGTCGGTGAGTAGATAGCGGTTGATTTCGGTGAGGAAGAAACCGGGCGCAACGGCGTTCACGCGGATGCGCGGGGAGTAGTGCTGCACCATGTGAACCGCCATCCACTGTGTGAAGTTCAGCAGCGCCGCCTTTGATGCCGAGTAGGCCACGTTGCGCGTGATCGCCTTGAACGACGACATCGACGCGACGTTGATGATGTTGCCCTCGCCGCGCTGCACGAACTGCCTGGCGACGATGATCGACGGGATGACCGTGCCCATCCAGTTCACATCCATCACGCGGCGCATGGCGTCGAGCGAGAGGTCGAACATCGAGCGCGCCGGCGAGGTCATCGCCTCAGGCAAAATCGTGCCGGCGGCATTCAGCAACACGTGCACGTCTCCGATTTTGTCGAGCGCAGTTGCAAACGACCTTTCATCGGTGACGTCGGCTGTGGCCCAGCCGGCTTTGCCGCCGGCGGCCTCAATCTGCTGCGCCATCGTCTGCACTTTCTCCTGCGTGCGCCCCAGCAGCACCACGCGCGCGCCATGCGCTGCCAGCGCCTTTGCCATGGCGCTGCCCAGCACGCCGCCGCCGCCCGTGACCAATGCCGTCTTACCTGTCAGATCGAACCAGTTTTGCATACAACTCCTGTTGTCGCGCCATTGCAGCGCGGTAGATGGAATGATGTTGTGGGTTGGGTTGATAAATCAGCGCGTGAAGATCGACGCGCAGACTGTCATTCAAGCGCCAGGCGTCAATCGCCAGAAGCGCAGCCCCGCGACTCGTCGCCTCCGGCACGTCGGCCACCGCAAGCGGCATGCCAGCCGCATCGGCGATGATCTGACACCACGCCGGCGAGGCTTGCAGCGCGCCTCCGCTGGCTGCGAGCACCACATCTCTGGCTGCGACGCCGCTTTCACGCAACGCATCGCAGATGGTTGCCAGCCGCATGGCGATGCCCTCCATCAGCGCGCGAGTGATCTCAACCGGGGATGTGTCGAGTGAGAGTCCATGCAGCGTGGCGCGGATGTCCTCGGCGTAGCCCGGGCTGCGCTCGCCGGCAAAAGTGGGCAGCACGGTCAATCCGTGCGCATCGGGCCTCATCAAAGCGATCGCCGCTTCCAAGGCGCCGGCATCCGGCACGCGCAACATACTCCGCGCCCACGCCATTACATTTCCGCCCTCAGTCGTCGCGCCGCCGATCAAGTCATGGTCGTGGTCGACACGATATGACCAAAGCGCCGGATTCATGACTGACGCGGGATCCGCTCCGTGCGCTGAGACGACTCGCATGGCGGCAGTGGAGCCGATGGTGACGGCGATGCGCGAGGGATCAACGCAGCCGGAGCCGATGTTGGCAGCTGCGCCATCGCCAACAGGAGGCTGGCACGCAACACCCTTGAAGAGCGGCCAACGTGATTGCCATTCAGGCAGCAGATCCCCCACCCCCTGCCCTTGCCCAGAGGGAGACAGAGGCGGCAACTGCATCTTCGAGATGCCAAGCGTCTCGATCCAGGTTGCATCCCAATCCGAAGTAGCGCGATTGAGCAGCCCGGTCCACGAGGCGATGGAGATGCCGGCGCGCATGCGGCCAAAGAGTCGCAACATGACGAAATCGCTGAGCGAGGCAAACCAGCGCGTTTGGGCGAAGGCGTCGGGTTGGGTGCGCCGCAGCCAGGCGATGCGCGCCGGCAGATAGTTGGCGCGGATGCGACAACCTGTGCGTCGCAACGCATCCATCTCATCACACTGCGCGCGCAGATTGCGCGCGTCATCGGCGCAGCGCGTGTCTGCGTAGGTGTAAACCGGTGTGATGGGGTTCCCGGCCTCATTCAGGCCCACCAGCGACGACGCATAGGCTGAGATGGCGAGATGCGTGATGTCGCCAAGCCGGCGCTGCCCGGCCGCATCATGCAAGGCATCCAACACCTTCAAGACGCGCGCGAAAGCGGCGCCGGCGTCGTCCTCACAGCGACCATCTTCCGCCACCGCAAAGGCGAATGGCTCGCGCGCCATCGCCGCCGGCACAGCGCCAACCGGCTCGTCATACAGCATTGCGCGGGTGGAGGAGCTGCCAAGATCAATGACGAGGATCATCACATATTTCCGAACACGGATTCTCGATTGTGGTCATGTTCTGCGCCCTTGCGTTCCCCCACTCTGTCATGCCTGTTGCATGGCAAAGTCCATCGGCGGCGCAGGGCTTTGCAGCGTATGGCCGCCATCGACGGCGATGACCGCGCCAGTGACGGCTGAGCTGGCGGGCGAGACAAGATATAGCAGCGCGCCGGTTGCATCCTCCGGCGTGAGCGCGCGACCGATCGGCAACACTGCGCCCCAATGCTCGGCATACTTCGGGTCATCGCCCAGATTGCGCGCGTTGGTTGTCGCGCCGATGCCAATCGCGTTCACGGTGATGCCATACTCTCCGAGTTCGACGGCCAGTGCGCCAGCCAGATAGTTGATGCCGGCCTTGCTTGCGCCATAGGCGGCGAGGCCGGCGACGCGCGTGCTGCCAACAACCGAAGAGCTGAACACGATGCGCCCGCCATAGCTCGCGCGTGGCTGCTTGATCATCTGCTGCGCAGCAGCCTGCGCGCCAAAGAAGCTGCCCTTCAGATTGAGGTCGAGGACGGTGTCGTAGCTCGCCTCACTGTAGTCGATGAAGCGGCCAAATCGGGTGATGCCGGCGTTGGCGACGAAGATATCGAGCCGGCCATATGCATCGACCGCCGCTTTGACCAGCGCAACATTGTCTGCGACGTTTGCGCCATCAGCCTGCACAGCGATGGCCTGACCGCCGGCAGCATGGATGGCGTCGACTGTCACATCAGCGGCTGCGGCATCGCTGTTATAGCTCACGACAACCGCTGCGCCCTCGCGCGCCAGCGCAAGCGCCATCGCCGCGCCAATCTCCTTGCTGGCGCCGGTCACAATCGCGACACGATCCTTGAGCATCATGAATTCACCTGTCTTGTGAGAATGCGATTAGCTATGCGGGTGTGATTCTAGCGATTTGCGAGAATAAGCCAAAGCCATGGTCAGGGTCACAGCAGAGCAGTTTGAGCAGATCGTGTGGGATGCGGTGGATGCGCTGCCGGCGTTTGTGCTGGAGCGCTTGAACAACCTCGAGTTTGAAGTGCGCTACCAGCCCACGCGCGAAGAACTGAGCCGGCACACGGTCAGCGAATTTGGCGATCTGTTCGGCCTGTATCACGGCATCCCGCTCACCGAGCGCACCACGCACTACGAACTGGTAACGCCGGACCTGATCACCATCTATCAACGCGCCCACGAGTTGCATTGCCAATCGTTGCAGCACCTGCGCGCACAGGTGGCGCACACGGTTCGGCACGAGGTGGCGCACCATTTCGGCATCAGTGACGAGCGACTGGATGAGCTTGGGGCGTATTGAGCGTTATCATTCGCTGCAATGACATCCCAGGATCTATTCACCGCAGCAGCGCTTGGCTTCGTGCGCATCGCAGCCATCTCGCCGGCGTCGCGCGTGGCCGATGTGTCTTTTAACGTCGCCAGCATCATCGCAGCGATGGGCGAGGCGAGCAGGCAAGGCGCAACCATTGCGGTGCTCCCTGAACTCGCTCTCACCGGTTACTCGTGCGGCGACCTGTTTCGCCAGCAACGCTTGCTCGAAGCAGCCCTCGCCGGCCTCGACGACATCGCGACGATGAGCGGCACGCACAACATTGCGGCGGTGATCGGTTTGCCGTTTGAGGCAGATGGCCGGCTGTTCAACTGCGCGGCGTTCGTGGCGAATGGTCGCGTGAAGGGTATCGTGCCGAAGAGCGTGCCGCCAAACTACAGCGAGTTCTACGAGTTACGGCACTTCAGCCCCGCGCGCTACGCCTCGCGCAACACCGTCGACACGCCGCTCAGCCACGCTGTGCCATTCGGCACAGACTTGCTGTTCAGCGCGAACAATCTGCCCAACTGCGTCGTCGGCATCGAAATTTGCGAAGACCTGTGGATGACAGAGCCGCCGAGCGGCCAGGCAGCGCTGGCCGGCGCAACGATCCTGCTCAACCCATCCGCCAGCCCCGAACAGCTCGGCAAGTCGGGCTATCGCACCGAGCTGGTGAAGCAGCAATCAGCGCGCTGCCTGGCGGCATATGCATATGCCGGCGCCGGCGCCGGCGAAAGCACGATGGATGTGGTCTACGGCGGGCACTCGCTCATCGCAGAGAATGGCTTGTTCCTTGCCGAGACACAGCGCTTCGAATTCGACACCCAGATGGCGATTGCAGATGTCGATTTGCAGCGGCTGAACCATGAGCGGTTGATCAATACGACGCGCGGCATGAGCGGTCAACCCCGCCCCATGCGGATGGTGGACTTCACGCTGGCCGGCGTGAACGAGGAGCTGGCCGGCGAGCTGAAGCGTCCACTCGCGCAGTTGCCATTTGTGCCGGCGGACCCAGCACAACGCGCAAAACACTGCCGCGAAATCTTCGCCATCCAAAGCGCCGGCCTGGCCAAGCGCCTGCTGCACACCGGCTCAAAGGGCGTCAGCATCGGCATCAGCGGCGGCCTCGATTCGACGCTTGCGCTGCTCGTGGCTGCGCGCGCTTTCGACAAACTGGGGCTGCCGCACGCCGGCATCCGCGCCGTCACCATGCCCGGCTTCGGCACGACGGATCGCACCTACCGCAACGCGCTGGCATTGATGAGAGCGCTTGGCACAACGGTGATGGAGATCCCCATTCGCGACGCGGTACTGCAACATTTCAAGGACATCGGCCACGACCCAAACCAGCACGATGTGACGTATGAGAATGCGCAGGCGCGCGAGCGCACGCAAATCCTGATGGACCTGGCGAACCAGCACGGCGGCTTCGTCGTCGGCACCGGCGACCTGAGCGAGGCGGCGCTGGGCTGGATGACGTTCAACGGCGATCACATGAGCATGTATCACGTCAACGCCGGCGTGCCGAAGACGCTGGTGCGCTACCTGGTGCAATGGTGCGCCGACGAGGAGTTCAGCGGCGAGGCGGCAGAGGTATTGAACGACATCGTTCGCACGCCCATCACGCCAGAGTTGCTGCCGCTGAAGGACGGACAGTTGCAGCAGAAGACCGAAGACACCATCGGCCCTTACCCGCTGCACGATTTCTTCTTGTATCACCACGTGCGCTACGGCATGCCGCCGCGCAAGATTTTCTGGCTGGCGAAGCGCGCTTTCTCCCCGCTCTGTGCAGGAGAGGGGTCGGAGGGGAGAGACGCCATTGAGCGCGAAGCGTATGATGAAGCGACCATCCTGAAGTGGCTGAGTGTGTTCTATTCGCGCTTCTTCTCGCAGCAGTTCAAGCGCAGTTCCATGCCGGATGGCCCGAAGGTCGGTTCGGTGGCGCTCTCTCCACGCGGAGACTGGCGCATGCCAAGCGATGCCGGCAGCGCAACCTGGAAGGAAGAGGTGGAGAGGATTCGCAACGGGTTTTGAACTTTCAACTACACTGCCCTGCGCGACAAAGGAGCAAACGCGCATGGCAACTGACGATGAATGGACCAACCCGCTGCACCCGCGCTGGGATCGTAACCTCGCGCCCTACCCCGACCCATGCATTGAAGTCTTTGACAAGCGCTTCAAGCGATACCTGATGGGCAACACGTCGGTCGAGCGGCTGTGGACCGGCGCGCGCTGGGCAGAGGGGCCGGCCTGGTTCGGCGACCAGCGCTGCCTGATCTTCAGCGACATCCCCAACAACCGCATGCTGCGCTGGGATGAGCAGACCGGCCAGACGACAGTCTTTCGTCAGCCAGCGAACTACAGCAACGGCAATACCCGCGACCGCGAGGGCCGGCTTGTCACCTGCGAGCATGGCACGCGCCGCGTCACCCGCACCGAACATGACGGCACGATTACTGTGCTGATGGACAGCTTCAACGGGAAACGCTTGAACGCGCCAAATGATGTGGTCGTGGCAAGCGATGGCGCGATCTGGTTCACCGACCCAGGCTATGGCATCCTGCTCAACTATGAAGGTTTCAAGGCGGAATACGAGTTGCCGGCGCATGTCTATCGGCTCGATCCGCAGACCGGCAAGGCCACTGTCGTCGCGGATGATTTCTTCAAGCCAAATGGGCTGTGCTTCTCGCCGGACGAGAAGCGGCTTTACATCGTCGACACCGGCATGACGCACGACGATGATGCGCCTTCGCACATTCGCGCCTTTGACGTGACGGGCGGCGGCAAGAAGTTGCGCGGCGGCAAAGAATTCATCAACATGAAGCCCGGGATGGCTGACGGCATCCGCTGCGACCGCGACGGCAATCTGTGGAGCAGCAGCGGCTGGGGCGACCGCAAGAACAATGGCGTGCTGGCACTTGCATCGAATGGCGAGATGATCGGCCACATCCACCTGCCGGAGCCGTGCGCGAATCTGGCGTTCGGCGGGCGCAGCAAGAACCGCCTGTTCATGTGCGGCAGCCAGTCACTCTACGCGCTCTATGTCGAGGCGCAGGGCGCGCAGACACCGTAACGGAGAAAGCGAGCAAACGAGAAGGGTGAAAGTGAGGCGCATCCTTCGGCACTCCGCGCGCCTTCATCCCCTTGCCTCTTCGTGTCAACACCATGCGAATTTTGATTGTGGAATGCAAGCAGGAAGTGAGCACGTTCAACCCGGCGCTCAGCCGCTACGACGACTTCCTGATCTATCGTGGCGCACAACTGATCGAACATCATCGCGGCGTGCGCAACGAGGTGGCCGGCGCGCTAAGCGTGTTCGACCAGCGTGAGGATGTCGAAGTCGTGCCGGCAATCAGCGCGCGCGCCATCACCAGCGGCGGCGCCCTGGCTGCGGCCGATTGGACGAAGCTGGCCGGCGAGATCCTCGCCAGCATCAAGCTGTGCAAGGCAGCCGGCGCCATCGACGCCGCCTATTTTTGCCTGCACGGCGCGATGGCTGCCGAAAACGAGGCAGACCCCGAAGGGTATCTCTTGCAGGAAGCGCGCCGCATCCTCGGCGAGGCGATGCCCATCGTGGCGTCCTTCGACCTGCACGGCATCCTGACCGACCGCATCCTGCAGCACTGCGACGCGATCGTGTGCTATCACACCTACCCGCACACCGATTTCTTTGAGACCGGCGCGCGCGCGGCCAGGGCGCTGCTGCGCATCCTCGCCGGCGCGAAGCCGGTGATGGCGAAAGTATTTCTGCCGGCGCTGGTGCGCGGCGACGAACTCATCACCGCGAGTGGCGCAATCCGCCATGCGGTGAACGCGGCAAAGGAAGCCGAGGCGGCCGGCGCACTGAGCGCCGGCCTGTTCTGGGGCAACCCTTTCACCGACGTGCCGAACCTCGCCACCTACAGTTTCGCCGCAACCGATGGCGACGAGGCGCTGGCAAGGCGTGAAGCCCTGAGCATTGCCGAGCTATTCTGGCAGCACCACGACAAGATGCGCGTGCCGCTCAGCACGCTGGATGACGCGGTCGGGGCAGCACGCGAGACAAAGGAAGGCACGGTCATCCTGGTGGATGCCGCCGACGCCACCAGCAGCGGCGCGTCCGGCGACAGCAATGCCATCCTGCGCAGGCTGATCGAGACCGGCTACGCCGGCAAGGCGCTGATCCCCATCGTGGATGCGCCGGCCGCCGACACCGCGTTCAAGGCCGGCGTGGGCGACACGATTCACGTCACCGTCGGCGGGACAATTGACGCGGCGCGCTTCACGCCGCTGTCCATCGACGGCTACGTGCAAATGCTTAGCGACGGGTTGTTCCAAAGTGAGAGCTACGGCGAGCATTGGTATGCCGGCAAGACAGCGGTGCTGCTCATCGACAGCATCACGCTGATCGTGACCAGCCGGCCAGTCAGCCTGTATGACCGGTCGCTGTTCTATGCGCACGGGCAAGACCCGCAGCGCTTCGATTGCGTGGTCGTGAAGTCGCCGCACTGCCAGCCACACATGTTTCACGACTGGGCAGCGCGCTATGTCAACGTCGATGCGCCAGGCTCCACCAGCGCCAATCTTGCATCGCTCGGTCACACGCGATGCCCGCGCCCGATCTTTCCGCTGGATGAGAATGTGACCTGGACGCCAATGGTGAAGATTTTCAGGCGGCGGTGATGCGTGACGCATCACCAGGCACACAACACCCGAAATATGCCCATTTACGAATATCGCTGCGGGAAGTGCGGCAACGAGTTTGAACGCCTTTTCAGCAGCCACAAGAAAATGACCGAAAGCAAGGTGGTTTGCCCGCGCTGCGCGAGCAAACGCGTGAGGCGGCTGATGTCTGCGCCGCGCGTGCGAGCCGGCGACAGCGTGGACGGCTTTGAAATGGACACCAGCAGCGAGCCCGGCGCCAACGGCTTGCTCGGGCGCAAGGAAATCAACGAGATCACAAAGCGCAGAAAGAAAGCCGGCCTTGAATGAAAAAGAGGAGATCCCATGACCAGACTACGCGATCTTGGCATCGCCATCGGCAGCTACGAGACCGGCCAGCACAACGCCATCACCGACGTCGCCGGCGTGCGCGTCGGACACACCACCCTCATCGCAGATGAGCCCACCATCGCCCGCACCGGCGTCACCGTGATCGTGCCGCGCGATGGTGACATCTGGCGGGACAACTGTTTCGCCGGTTTCCACTCGTTCAACGGCTGCGGCGAGATGACCGGCATCCACTGGGTGCGTGAGAGCGGCCTGCTATGCTCGCCCATCGCCATCACCTGCACGCACTCCGTCGGCGCGGCGCATGAGGCGCTGGTGAAGTATGGCGAGCAGCGCGCAACATCCTTCATCGGCGCGCTGCCAGTGGTGGCCGAAACATGGGATGGCTGGCTGAACGACGCCGGCGCGCATCATCTGACGCACGCGCACGTCTTCGCGGCGCTGGATGGCGCAAAGGGCGGACCGGTCGATGAGGGCTGCGTGGGTGGCGGCACCGGCATGATCTGTCACGGGTTCAAGGGCGGCATCGGCACGTCGTCGCGCGTGGTCAAGGCGAGCGAGGGCGAGTGGACGGTCGGCGCGCTGGTGCAGAGCAACTACGGCGGGCGCGACTTTCTGCGGGTGGACGGCGTGCCGGTGGGCCGCGAAATCGGCCTCGACAAAGTGCCACTGGATGACAAGAAGCCGGCGGATCAAAGCAGCGCCGGCAGCTCGATCATCATCATCCTCGCGACCGATGCCCCGCTGATCCCCACTCAATGCGATCGGCTGGCGCAGCGCGCAACGGTTGGGCTGGCGCGCTGCGGCGGCGTCGGCCACAACGGCAGCGGCGACCTGTTCTTCTGCTTCAGCACAGGCAACCACTTGAGCGAATTCGACCAGGTCATTCGCGACATCAGGATGTTGCCGCACCGGCAGATGAACGCGCTATTCGAGGCGGCTGCCGAAGCCGTCGAGGAGGCGATTCTGAATTCGATGGTCGCCGCGACGACCATGACCGGCTTCAAAGATCGTGTGGTGCATGCCCTGCCGCACGACATGCTGCAGGCCGTGATGCGAAGCTATCGGAAGCAGGTGTGACGCCCAGCCCCCTTCGCGCCACAGATGCAGGCGACACAGCTCTCTTTTGCGATGCTGTGTCGCCTGCGCGACCCACGACGCGATCTCACGCGTCTCACTCGACGTAGATCTCGACGTGTTCGCCGTCCTCGTCATCCATCACGTCGATGATCTTGCCCTGCGCGCCGGTCCGAATCGCCTCAACGATCTGCTGCACTTCCAGCGTCTCGGTCTCCGGTGCAAACTTGCTGGCGATCTTCACGCCGATGTTCACCAACCCAATCGGCAGGTTGATATTCACCTTGGGCCGGCCAGACGCCATGTCTGTCACGCGGATGCGGAACCACTTCGCGCCGCTCGCGCTGCGCAGGTTGGTGTAGTTCGGCTGCACTGCGGCGCCGGCGCCATTGCTGCTGCTCAAGGCCGCCAGCAACTTCGCGCCATCTTCCACGTTGATTTTGCCCTCCTCCACCATCTTCAGAATTTTCATGCGCTCTTCATTGCTTGCCATGTTCGTGCTTGTCTCCTTGCCGCGAATCGCGGATCTTTTGTATGTTTCTCGCCAGCGCATCCTTCAATGCATCTGGCCCCTGCACCTGCACGCATAACATGCCGGCTGCATCCACAACGGTGATGCGCGCCGCATCCATGAACCCGCGCAGGCACTCGCCAAACTCGATCGCTTCGCTGCGGCGGCCGTCATCCAGCGGATAACCAAAGCGATAGCCATCGTTCAACGCCTCAATTTCGATCGCGCCTTCGATCAGCGACTTCATCAGCGCTTGCGTGCGGATGATCTGCGCGTCGTCGTGACCGCGCACTTGGTCGACGTAGGGAAAATCCGCCGGCCCCACTCGCAATCTTGCCAACGGCCGCACAGGCACAAAGCTCGCCCATTCGGCGATCAGCTGGCCTTCGCGCGCTCGCAGCTGCTCAAAGGTTCGGCGTGGCAGGATGTAGATCATGCCTTCACGCCACGGTCGCCTGGGCAGTTCAGCTTGGTTCAATGAGAACCAGTATCTTTTGCACGCTCCGTCGGGCGCATGGTGCGCATCGAAGTCAATCTCTTCACCATCTGCATTCGCCCACCACACGCCGCTGCGCATGGAGCCGTTATAGTTCGGCTTGTCCAGCACGGCGAAGAACATCGGCCAGATGCCATCGTTCGTCGCGTAAATGGCGCGATGGTTGCCATGAGGATTGGCATCGAAGCCGCTCCGGCCCAGCTTGAACTCATCGATCTCCATCTCGTTCGAGCCGTGCAAGATGAGTTCATGTTCATCTACCAACCACTGCAAGAACAGCCATTTCGGATGCGGCAGCGCATAGCCAATCTCACACCCGCCTGCCGCCGCAACCGCCTCGCGAAAGAGTGTGCCAAACGCGGCGCGCTGCTCAGCGGTGAGTGCGCCATCTGGCGCGGGCAAATCATCCACTTTCGTCATGTCACTTGCCCGCGGCAGCTATCACCGGCTGTGACGCTGCGGCCTCAGTCGCCGGCCCGGCCTGTCGTCGCATCTCCGCTTCAATGTTCGCCAGCGCAGGGATGAAGAAGCCGGCCACACCCAACGCAAGGCACGTTACGCCGCCTACGAGATACCACACCTGCACGCCAAACGCATCCGCAATCGGGCCAGCCACCAACAGACTGAGCGGTGTGACGGCAGTCGACAGCGCGCCAATCAACGCCATCACGCGACCCTGCTTGTCCGGCGCAATCGTCGCCTGCATCACCGCGAATATCGGGCCGTTTGTAATGGGGTTGGCAAGGCCGGCAAGGCAAAAAAACACCAGCGCTGCGACAAAGATTCCGCTCGGCACGACGCTCACACCTGCAAACGAGATGCCCAACAGCATGAGCCCAAACAACGACGTGAAGATGCGCCGCTTGAAGCCGCCCCACACACTGAGCAACAGCCCGCCGGCGATCATGCCGACGCCCCACATCGCGTCCAACAGCGCAAGCTGCGGCGCGCCGCCGGCAAAGTGCTTTGTCACCAGAATGGGAGTGAGCGACCCCGCCGGCGTGAGCATGAAGTTGACCAGCATCGCCATACCCAGCATGATGGTCAACCCGCGCCACGCCAGCACATAGCGCACACCCTCGCGCAGATCGGCCATGAACGACGGCTTCGTCGCTCCCTCCCCCAGCGCGCTCCCTTCGCGCTTCGGCTGCGGGATGGCGATGAAGAGCAGCGGCAGCGTGGCGATGGCCGCTGTGCCGACGTCGATCAGCATGACGTGCTGCATGGGCAGCAGGCTGACCAGCAGCGCCCCCAGCGCCGGCGCGGCGATGCTCATCAGGCCTTGCAGCGTGCTGTTCATGCCGGCCACTCGCGAGAGGTGCTGCTCCGGCACCATCAACGAGGTGCTGGCCTGCATGGCTGGGAAGTGAAACGCGCCGGTGGTCGAGCGAATGAACATGATCGCATAGACGTGCCACACCTGCGCCTGGCCGGTGGCAAACAGCACGGCAAGCAGCAGCGTAAACAGCGCGGTCAGACCGTCGGCCATCAGCATGACCAGCCGGCGGCTGGCGCGGTCGACCACGACGCCGGCAAAGGGCGAGAGCAGGATCTGCGGCAGCATGCCGGCCAGCGTGGCCGTCGCCAGCACGGTGGCTGAGCCGGTCGTTACGGTCAGCCACCACACCAGGGCGAATTGCACCAGCGAGCTGCCAAACAGCGAGGCTGCCTGGCCGGCCCAAATGGTGAAGAAACGCGATTTCCAGTTTTCCATCTTGTTTCTCAGTCAGAAATGAGCCGAGCGATTGATCGCCGGCGCCTCACCGAATGTTGATGGACCGACGCAGGGCTTCACGCTGGTCGCGCGCCGCTGAAAGGGGCGTTGCGACCTCGCCATTGCGCAGCAAACTCCGCTCGTCGTAAAACGCATCGCGCACGCGCGTGACGTCGTCCGTTGGATTCGGGCGCGTCTTGTTGCGCTCCGCGCCAATCATGCGCAGCGCGCGCAGGTGATAGATCCACGAGATGAAACTATTGAGTGTGATTGACATGACTGTCCTCCCTGTATCTCACTGACCCCCTCCCATCGAACGGATGCGGGTCGCAATGGTTACCCAAGCGCGGCCAGCAATTGGTCGGCCTGCTCGGATGTGATCTTCTTCTCTTGCAACATGCGCAGGATGACCATGCGCTCCTCGTCGGTCACGCTGCGCTGTGGCGGCGGCGCAAATGGTTGCACTGGCGCCGGCGGCGTGGCTGGCCGCTGTGGCGCATCGGTGAAGCCATATTCGCCTCGGCGCGCCGCCCGCTCGGCATGACGCGCAGCTCGTTCAGCGTGGCGCGCCGCCCGCTCGGCCTGCCGGCGCGCATGCTCTTCGATCTTGGCAGCGTGGCGCTGCATATTCGCCTCAGCCTTGCGCGCGGCCGCTTCGGCCTTCAGCTGCGCCTTTTGCAACTTCATATCCATGTTGACGCCGGCGCCGATGTTGGAGAAGCGCTCGCTGAACTGCTTCGCCATCTGCTCGATGTTGCGCTCCATCTCGGCCAGGTTGCGCTCGAATTCGCCCATCGTGGCCTCGAATTCGCCGCTGTTGAAGCCGAAACCTCCCTGCTGGCGCTCCTCACCTTCGCTGGCATCGCCGTCCTCGGCCACCACGACAGCCTCGCCGCCGCAGCGCACGTTGATGTTGGCGCTGCCCGCGCCGAAGACCTGGCGCCGGCGGCCATTGCTGTCCATGATCGACACGCGCGCATTCGCCTCGCCAAGCAGCTCGACCTTCACATCACCACCAGCGTTGATCGACGCGCTCTGGCCCTCATCCATCTCCAGCCCGAGCGTGGCATCGCCGCCGACATTGAGCGATGCGCCGCTGAAGTGTGCTTCACTGGCGTTCAGGTCGCCGCCCACAGCGCGCACTTGCAACTGCCCCTTCAAGTCGGAAGAGTTGAAGTCGCCGCCCACTGAATCCACGCTCACTTCGTCACAATCGATCACCGACAGATCACCGCCGACGGCGCGAATCTTGACGCCACTAGTGATGCTGCGAATGGAACAATCGCCGTTGGCACGCTCGATGAACAACTGCGCCCAGACCGGCACGTGCACGGTGCAGTCGCCGAGCGAGACGATGACCACGCGCGAGCCGTTTTGCGTGACGGTCAATTGGTCATCGCTATCCGTCACAGCCGTCACTTCATCCTTGTCATGCCCTCCCACCATCAAATCGGCGCGGGCATCGATCACGACTTCTGAAATATCTCCCGTTCGGGTCTCGGTTTTCATGGCGAATTACTCCTCCAGCGGCTTCAGTTGCTTCATGGCCTGTTCGGCGCTGATGCGGCCCTGATCCAGGTCTTCGAGAATGCGCTTGCGCTCGGCTTCGGAAATGCCCTTCGCCGGCGGCCGCTCCGGCGTGTCGTCCTTGCCAGGCTCATAGCCCAGCGCGCGGATGATGTCGTGCAGCCGGCTGCGCAGGGTCGGATACGACAGGCTCAACTCCCCTTCCATCCGGCTGAGCTTGCCCTCGTTGCGGATGAAGACCTCGACAAACTGCATCTGCTCATTGTTGAGGTTGGCAAATTTGCCGGCGGTGAAGTGCCCCTCTATCGTTACGTCACAGTTGTCGCAATGAAAGCGGGTCACTTGGATTTCGCCGTCGCAGATCGGACAGCGGCTTGGTAACACATTCATATTCACTCCTTCAGAACTTGAAGGAGATTGTAAAGGCCATTTTCGAAAAGTCAATATCTATTTTAGATTTCCTAAAGTCGATTTTCATTTTTCGTATTTGGCGAGCGCGGCACTCACCGAATGCATCTTTGTGGCGGAAAAAGCAAACGAGAGGCGCAATAAATTGCACCTCTCGTTGCAAATGCTGCAGGCAGCCCAAATTCTAAAGGTCTGGCCGCAGAAAGCGCGAGCGCCGAACCTCAGACCTTCAGGGTTTCATCGCGCTACTCCGTGATGCGCTCCGTCCGGTGAGTGCCGTCGCACAGCGGCATCAGCGACGACTGGCCGCAGCGGCACAGGGTGACGCGGTTGCGCGTCTCCAGCGGCTGGCCGTCGGCCCGCTCGACCGAGATGCCACCGGTCACCCACAGCGGCCCCAGAATCGGGCCGGCGTCGGTCATCTCGGTGACTACGGCGATCTGCCTCGGCAGGTCCGGCTCAATCTCCGGCTCGCCCGGGTTCATGGTGTAGGTGTAGGAGCCGGATGGGCAGCGCTCAGCCATCGCGATGACGAGCGAGCGAATGCGAATGTCGCCGGTGTCATTCACCATCTTCTGCAGATTGCCAAAGCGCGTGCCGCAAAAGCCGGCCTGCGCGCAAATCAGGTGATCACGATGCACCTCGATGCCCTGCCCCTTGTAGACGCGCCGGCGGCTGGCGCTTGGGCGGGTGTCGGCCGTCTCGGCGCCGACGAAGCCGACCTTGCGATGCGTGCTGTCGCAGAACGGCTTGCTCTGCGAATGGCCGCAGCGGCACAGTTTGCACGGATCG
>JBDHWI010000079.1:0-18158 GCA_039810125.1 Thermoflexales bacterium
CCGCGCCAGCGCCGGCGAATCTCGTCAAGGGTGCGTTGAATCTCAAACATGCCGGGCATGAACACCAGCGCGTCGCCAGTGTCACTGCCGCGCAGCGCGTCGATGGTCTTCTGGGCAGCGCGCTCCCACACCGGGCTGTCATCATCCCAATCTTGATAGTGCATCTCGACGGAAAAGGCGCGGCCTTCGGAGACAAACGTGGGGCAGGGCGAGTCGCCGGCAAGGTAATCAGCGACGGTTTGCGCTTCCAGCGTGGCCGACATGACGATAAGCTTGAGGTCTGGCCGGCGCTCTCGTTGCAATCGCTTGCACAGAGCCAGCGCCACGTCACTCATCACGCTGCGCTCGTGGAATTCATCGAACAGCACTGCGCCGATGTCGCTCAGTGCTGGATCGCCCTGCAGCCAGCGCAGCAAAATCCCCTCGGTGATGAAGGCGATCTTCGTTGCGTCGCTCAGACGCTCGTCGAAGCGCACCTGATAGCCGACAGCGGCGCCGACCTCGCTGCCCATCTCCTCAGCCACGCGGCGGGCGACGCTGCGCGCGGCCACGCGGCGCGGTTGCAGCACGACAATGCGCCGGCCCTGCGTGATGTCGTCCTGGTGCAACATCTGACATACCTGGGTGGTTTTGCCGCTGCCCGTCGGCGCGATGATGACAAGGTTGCTGTGTTGTGTCCACGCTTCGCGCAGTGATTTGCGCAATGCGTGTATGGGGAGATCGGTCTGCACGATCGTGCGATTGTAGCGAAACAACCCCCGAGCCCTCGCAAATCGGGGGTTGCAGCAGGGTGTCTGTCACAGGCACATTCGGGTGAATTTGTGCAAGCACCATTGAGATGCGCGAACTGGAAGCTGGATTTCTGTGGGGCCAGGGTTCATGGGCGCTCACTCGCTCTTCGAATGCAACAGCGTAATCTGCAGTTCCAGCGCCTCTGCACGCGCGCCGCACTCGCGCAATTCGCGCTCCTTCTCGGTCAGGCGCATCTGGCCGGCGATTCCCTCGCGCGTGTATTCGTCTTCGATGGCGTCCTTCTCGGCCTGCAGCGCGGCGAAATCGCGCTCAAGCCGCTGCAGCGTCAGCGTGGTGTCGATCAGTTGCGCTTCCAATGTGCCGGGCTCGGGCTTGGCGGCAAGCGCCTGCTGCGCCTGCGCCAGCGCGACGTGCGCAGCCAGCAGAGCGGCATCGCGCTCCTGCAATTGCTGTTGCAATGCCGCAGAGGCGTTTGACACTTCCACCAGCGTTTCCATCTGGTGGCGCGTTTGCGTCTCCAGCGCCTCGCCGGCGCGCCGCAGCGCGTCATGCTCTTGCAGCAGCAAAGCGTGCGCGTGTCGCAAATCTGCAAGCGACGCGGCAATTTGTTCAAGCCGGCCCTCGCGCTCCCGCAATGCCGTCTCCAGCGCCAGCCGTTCACCTGCTGCTTCCTCTGTGGCATCTGTCAGCTCTGTGATGCGCGCTTCGCCCTGCGAAATTGCCATTTCGTGCTGCCGGCGCACTTGTTCCAGCGCATCGAGCGCAGCTTCACTCGCCTGTAGTCTGGCTTCGAGATCGGCGCGCATTGCCGCTGCCAGTTTCAATTCGTGGAGCTGGCCGTTCATGCGTGACTGGGCGGATTGCAAATCATTTTCAAGCCCGGCTTTCGCATGGGCAAGCGCCTCGACCTCTTCTGTCAGCGATTTCACGATGTCATCGCCGGCGGACTTTGCCTCCAACAGCGCAGCATGCGCGCTGCGCAGGCCTTCGAGCGCGGCCTCGCTCTCTTGCAACCTCGCTGCGGCGCCGGCGTGCGCCACGCCGACGTTTTCAAGCGCAAGCGCCAGATCATCAACCCGCGCTTCGGCCAGCTTCAAAGCGCTCTCCAGTTGATCCTTCGCCTTTGCCAATGCAATGATCTCGCCGGCCTGCGCTTCAACCACCGCGCTCAAGGTCGTGTTGATTTCCTGCGTTTGGACAATTTGCGTTTGTGCTTCTTCCAGTTCGCTACCCAAACGGGCTGCAGTGGACATGGCGGCTGACAACTCGGCATGAAGGCCGGCGTGCTCGCTGCTCAACATTGCAATTTGCTGCTGTGCGCCGGCGATTTCGTCCGCAAGCTCATCGCGCTCCGCCACAAGCTCGGTGACGCGCGCCTGTGCAGCTTCGCTGGCTGTCAGCGCCACATTCAGCGCAGTCTGTGCGGCCTGCAGCGCAGTGGATTTGTCATTGGCGATGTTGTTGAGATCGTCCAATCCAGTGGTGAGATAGGTGATTTGCGCCTGCGCCGATTCCAATTCGCGTCCGCGCTCGCCGGTGAGGATGCGCAGATCGTCCAATTCCTGATTGCGCTCGGCCATCTGCTCGCGCATCGACGCGATCACGGCCTCCGCAGTTGCCAGCACGGCGGTCTTCGCCTGCAGGTGCGCTTCAAGCGTGGTGCGCGCCAGCGTCAAGGCGTTGATCTCATCGGCTTGTTCGCCGGCATATTTTTGCGCTGCTGCCAACGCCTCTTCATTGCTCTGTAGACGAATGCGCAGCGCTGCCAGCGCAATTTCTCTTTCGTCAGCCTGCTGCGTCGCCATCTGCAATGCAATCTCGAGCTCTCGCATCTGGCCGGCCAGTCGCTCCACCTCTTCGCACTTCTCTGCCAACGCAGCCTGTGCTTTTGCCAGATCGTCTTCGATCTTGCTCACGTGCAGCAGCAGCAGCTCGAATGATGACTGGTGCTCGCGCCCAGTGCGCTCCAGCGCCACCGTCAGTTCGTATTCGCGCGAGGAAAGTTGCGCTAGATCGTCGTTTGCCACAGCCAGCGCCTGCATCTTGTTCTCCAGCTCAACTTCCAGCGCTGCGCGGCCGGCTTCAGCATCGTGCAAGGCTTCGCGCAGTGTGGCGAGGTTGGCGGTTGCCAGTAGCAGCGCCGCCTCCAGCGTCTCTCGCTGTTGCTCAGCCAGCGCTGTTTTCGCCTCCAATTCGATGGCCGCGCCATCGCGCAGGCGCAGCATCATGCGCGTTTCCTCGGCAACGGACACCGCGCGCGCCAGCGCTGCACGCACTGTTTTCTCGTTGGCCTCTGCATCGGCGATTGTCTGCGCCAGTTCCTCGCGCAACGAGTCGCGCTGCTCGCTTGTGGCAGCATGCTCCTGTTGCAGCCGGCGCAATTCGCCATGCAATTCGGTCACCTGCGCGTCACGCAGTGCCATTGCCTCATGCAGCGCATGCAGTCGCTCACTAACCGTTTGAATTTGCCCGCCGGCGTCGTCCAATGCTGCGCGCAATTGTGCTGCATTGCGCAGTGCATCGTCGCGCTCGCGCTCGGCTTGTGCAGCCAGCTCCTGTGTGTCGGCCAGCAGAGCCCGTTGCTTCTCCCACGCATTCTCGCGCGCCACCAGCCGCGCGTAGTCCTCTTCCTTCTCTTTCAAGCGCCGGTCGGCAAAGGTCAGCATGGCATCGCGGTCGGCCAGCAGCGCCTCGCGCTCGGCCAGCGTTGCGTTTAGCGTCACCACTTCGCCGGCCAGCCGGTCGCGGGTGATCTGGACGTCGTTGACGGCAGCCTGCAGGGTGGTCTGCCGATCTTGAAGCCGGCTCAATGCGGCGTCCGTGCTTTGTTGCGCCCACAATTTGGCGCGCAGTTGTGTGTTTTCTTCCTTCGCAGCCTGCGCGTCATGTTCAGCGCGGATCATCCGGCGTTCCATCTTGCTGGCGCTGTTGATGGCAGCATCGAGTTGGGCGCGCAACAAGGCCAATTCGGCTTCGCGCTGCGTTACCTCGTCGCCGCGCGGCTCTTTCGCAGCCTTCAGATGGCGCTGCAGATCAGCTATTGCCTCGTCGGCATCCATGCGGTCTTGCTCCGCCCAGCGCAATTTTTCTTCCAGGATGCGGATGTTCGTGTTCAGGCTGTTGATGTGGGTTTGCTGGTAGTGAAGCTGGGTGGCGGTCAGCACATCCTCTGGCTCAGGCGTGGCCGGCGCGCTGGCAGGCGCGCCTTCGGTGGCAAAGTGACGCCCTGATGTTGACAGGCGCGACAGCTTCGCCAACCGCGCAAAGATGAAGCCCAGCGCAAATGTGCCGAGTGCCAGACCGATCAATAGTGTCAACAGTGAAATCTCCATGTCAACTCTTTTGTTTTACTGAGACAGGCTACGTGAGAAAAGTGACTTAGATTGTGTTAAGAATAAATTGCGATTTCAATATGTCTTTGGATGGACTTTTGGTGGACGATGCGCTGGATGCTGTGACGAGCGCGCATATCAAGCAAGTTTGTGCGGAATTGAATTGCCTTTGTTGCGTCGGCACTGACATGCTGATGGGAAAATGAAATCGGCGATTGGGCAGCCGGCGCTTCTGCAACTACACTCGCCTGGATGCAAACCTCATTGCCTGCCTTGCCCATTGGCATTCTCACCAATACATTTCAACAAGATTCGCTCGCCAGCGTGTTGGAAGCGATTGCGTCACATGGCCTGCTGCATGTGCAGTTCGATTTGAATTGCGCCGGCCTGCCGTCCATGCCCGATGCCATTGACCTGAGCGTTGCGCAGGCGATAGCTGCTGCTCTTGCGCAGCGCGACATCACCATGAGCGCAGTGAGCGGCACATTTAACATGATCCACCCTGATGCACGCGAGCGCGAAACTGGCTTGCGCAGGCTCGACACGCTGGCCGGCGCGTGCAAGCAGCTTGGCACAGATGTCATCACGCTTTGCAGCGGCACGCGCGACACAACCAGCATGTGGCGCCGCCACCCCGACAATGACAAGCTGGATGCGTGGCACGATCTGCTTGCCAGCATGGCTCGCGCTGCTGAGATCGCTGAGCGGCATGGCGTGACGATGGCCTTCGAGCCGGAGGTGAACAATGTGGTGGATTCGGCGCAGAAGGCGCGCCGGCTGATCGATGAGGTCGGCTCGTCTCGCATCAAGGTGGTGATGGACGGCGCGAATATCTTTCACGCTGGCGAGTTGCCGAGAATGCGCGACATCTTGAAAGAGGCCTTTGATCTGCTTGGTGACGACATTGCACTGGCGCACGCGAAGGATCTGGATCGCGACGGCGATGCAGGGCATCTGCCGGCGGGGCAGGGCAAACTGGATTATGCGCTGTATCTGGGGTTGTTGCGACAGAGCGGCTACGCCGGCGCGATCATCTTGCACGGCCTGAGCGAAGCACAGATTGGCGGCTGCGTCGATTTCTTGCGAAGCCGTTTGTGAGTATTATTTTCGACAGAATTGCGGGTGAAAGAGTGTTTTGCCCTGTCGATTCTGTCTATCTGGAGTGAATCATGGAACAACAGAGTGAGCGCAAGGTGGTCTTGGTTACCGGCGCAGATCGCGGCTTGGGCCACGCGCTGGCAGCGCGCTTGCTGGAACAGGGTTGCGTCGTGTTCGCCGGCCAGCACCTGCCTGACTGGCTGGAACTGGCCGAACTGGCAAAACGCTTTCCAGAGGCGCTGCGCATCGTGCCGCTGGACGTGTCGAAGTTGGAATCGGTGCAGGCGGCGGCGCGCACGATTGGCGGCATGACGAGGCAGCTCGACGTGTTGATCAACAACGCCGGCGTGAATTCACCCACGTCAGAGCGCACCATCCGCCAGGCGCAGGACTATGACGAGATGCGCCGTTTGATCGAGGTCAACACACTCGGCCCCATTCGCATGGTTGAGGCGTTTTTGCCGCTGATGGATCGCGGTGGGATGAAGCGTTTGTGCTTCGTCTCGTCGGAGGCCGGCAGCATCAACCGCAGCGCGAGGCCGGCGTGGTATGGCTACTGCATGTCGAAGGCCGCGCTGAATATGGCGGTGCGCAATCTGTTCAACTGCCTGCGACCCGATGGCTACACGTTCCGCGTGTATCACCCAGGCTGGGTGCGCTCATACATTGGCGGTGAGAAAAATATGCGCGCTGAGTTGGAGCCAGAGGTTGCTGCCCAGCCGGCGGTGGCCTATTTCACGAGCACGTTCGCCGGCGGGGAAGAGGATCGGCTGGTCATGCGCGACTGGCAAGGCCGCGAATGGCCCTGGTAAGCGTGTGCCAATGCGCACTGGCACGCGCAAAGCGCACCACCGGTTGCGCGTTCAGGATTGAAGGGCATGAACACAAAAGCATTGGTGCTGTGTGATGATTATTGGCACCCGGCGAAGACGCCGCGCGCTGGCCTGCAACATCTTGCCGGCGCTGCATCCGACATCGCTTTCGACTGGATGGAGGATGCGCGCGATTGGCCGGCGTTGCGCATCCGTGATTACCCGCTCATCGTCCTCGTGAAATCGAACAATGTCTCTGCGCACGACGAGGCGCGCTGGATGACGGAAGATGTGCAAGCGGCGCTGGTGACGTATGTCCGGCAGGGTGGCGGGCTGTTAGCCGTTCATTCCGGCACGGCCGGTTACAAGGAGGCGCCGGCGTTGCGCGCGCTGCTGGGTGGCGTGTTCGACATGCATCCGCCGCAATGCAGGGTCACGATTGCGCCGTGCGAGGTGAACGCATGCACCGCCGGCGTTGAATCATTCACCGTGCAGGACGAGCATTACTTCATGCTGATGGAAGATGCGCCGGTGGATGTCTTTCTGAAGTCCACGTCAGAGCATGGCGAGCAGCCGGCGGGTTGGCTGCGCACAGAAGACAGGGGGCGCGTCGTGGTGTTGACACCTGGCCACAACGTCGACGTGTGGTTGCACCCGCAGTTTCAAATGCTCTTGCGCAACGCGATGAAAGTCTGCGCCGGCGCGCCCCTGCCGTGGCTCATTTAGCCCAGCGCGGTGGCAGAAGACCTACGCATCGATGGTCTGCTTGAGTGATTCGGCGATGCCCTCCGCCCAGCGCACGATCTCAACCCAATCGCGATAATCGCCGATTGGCGCGTTCACGCCCTTGACGACGATCCTCTCGAACAGGTTGAGTTTGGCATCATCCAGCTCGCCATGGAAGACAGTGATGCCGCGAGGGCAGATGCGGTTTGCGATATTTTGCACGTCATGTGGCAGTAATTCGCCCTTCAGCAGCGTCGCAACATCGCCCTCGCCGGTTGGTCCGCTGGAGAAGAGCCACACCGGGCGACTGGCCAGCTCCTTCTCGTGGGCTTTGAGGAAACGCGTCGCTTCTTTGCGCCACTGGCCGGCGTAAATCGCGCTGCCCAGCACCACCGCGGAATAGGACGCGAGGTCGCCGATGTGTTCAATCGGCAGCGCCACTGCGTGGATGCCGGCGCTTCCCAGAATCTCGGCAATTTTGTCGGCAATTTCGGTCGTCGAGCCATGCTTCGTGGCATAGGCAACAAGCACTTTCTCTGGCATAGCGTATCTCCCTGCGCTGCCGGCATCGCGGCCTTGCAGCGCCGTTTGTTCCAATCTAACGCGAGAAGCGCTAGATTACAACTAGACGAGCGGCCAAATCTCACTGCGGTCTTACCATAGCCTCATACAGCCGCGCTATATCTTTGCGTATGCGCAAGCCGGCGTTTCAAATCGTATGAGCGAACCGTCTGAATCCATCGCACCATCCTTGAAAGTGCGCGCGAAGCAATTTGTAGCGCGGATGCGCACCGCGCTGCTATTCTTCGCCGGCGTTGTTGCAGCGCTGCTGGCGGTGCTGTTCTATCAGGTTGTCACGCCGCCACCCAGACAATTGACTGCGCGTGACGTGAATGACACGATTAAGGCTGCAATGGCATCTGCGACACCGCCGCCGGCCTATTCTGTTGGCGTGCATCGCGCCATCATGCCGTCGCTCGTGCTGGTGCAAACGCAGGGTGAGGGCGGTGTTGGCGTTACCGGCGATGGTGAACCGCACGAGGGCGCAGGGTTGGGCAGCGGCGTGGTCATCAATGCGCAGGGCGCGATTTTGACCAGCCTGCATGTGGTGAAGGATGCCAGCGAGATCAAGGTGACATTTGCTGATGGCGCCGAGTCACCGGCGGTGGTGGTGACCGAGCAGCCTGAAAACGACATCGCCGTATTGATGGCGCTCAACCCGCCTGCGCAGCTATTTCCCGCCACGCTCGGCAACCCGGGGGCGCTGCGCGTGGGCGACGAGGTGTATGCCGTCGGCAATCCGCTTGGGCTGTATGGCTCGCTGAGCGCCGGCGTTGTGTCAGGCCTCAGGCGCTCGTTCAAGCCCGATACCGCCGGCGTCGAGTTGAAGGAATTGATCCAGTTCGATGCGGCGGTGAACCCAGGCAACTCGGGCGGGCCGCTGCTCAATCGCTATGGGCAGGTCGTCGGCATTGTTGCAGCGCTGGTCAATCCCAGCGGGCAGGATGCATTCAGTGGCATTGGTTTTGCGGTGCCGATCAACATGGCGGGCGGCGCCGCCGGCATGCCGCCGTATTGAGGCATGTGTAGCATGTGAAACAGGAGGGTGAACTTTGGCAACGGAAATGAATGGCGGCATCAAGCCGGGCACGCCGATGGAGCGCGTGCTGTATGAGGTGAAAAAGGTCATCGTCGGCCAGGATCACCTGCTGGAGCGCATGGTGGTGGCGCTGCTGGCGCGCGGCCACATCCTCGTAGAAGGTGTGCCGGGGCTGGCGAAGACGATGGCGGTGAAGACGCTGGCTGAGGCGATCGGCGGAGACTTCAAGCGCATCCAGTTCACGCCCGACCTGGTGCCGGCGGACCTGGTGGGCACGCGCATCTACAACCAGAAGACCGGCGAGTTCAACACCTCGCTGGGTCCGGTGTTCACCAACCTGCTGCTGGCCGATGAGATCAACCGAGCGCCGGCGAAGGTGCAAAGCGCGCTGCTCGAGGTGATGCAGGAGCGTCAGGTCACCATCGGCGGTGAAACGCACAAGGTGCCAAACCCGTTCCTGGTGATGGCGACGCAGAACCCCATCGAAACCGAAGGCACTTACGCCCTGCCCGAAGCGCAGGTCGACCGCTTCATGCTCAAGGTGCTGGTCGGCTATCCCACGCCAACCGAGGAATTTGTCATCGTTGAGCGCATGACCGGCATGTTGCAGGCAGTGCAGAAAGTGCTGACGACCGAACAATTGCTGGATTTGCAGCGCAAGGTGTATGACGTATATGTCGATCCGGCGCTGATCGAATACACCATCAAGATCGTGAATGCCACGCGCCAGCCGGCGACGGTTGGCCTGAAGGATTTGCAACGCTATGTGTTGTATGGCGCCAGCCCGCGCGCATCGATCAACATGATCCTTGCAGCGCGCGCGCTGGCCTTTGTGCGCGGACGCATGTATGTGCTGCCGCAAGATGTGACCGATATGGTGCTGGATGTGACGCGCCATCGCGTCGTGCCATCATTTGAGGCGTTGTCGGACAACGTGAGCGCCGACGAGTTGATCAAGAGAGTGCTGGATCGCATCCCGCTACCGGTGGTGCCGCTGCATGAACACATCAACAACCGCGCCGGCGCCTGAGCGCATTTTGCAACGGCTGGACTGGCAGGTGGTGCGCCGCCTGGATGGCTTGTTGCAAGGCGATTACCGCAGCCTGTTCTACGGCTACGGCATCGACTTCGCCGATCTGCGCGAATACCAGCCTGGCGATGACATCCGCTACATCGACTGGAATGTGACGGCGCGCATGAATACGCCGCACATCCGGCAATATGTCGAGGAACGCGACATCACGGCGTGGTTTTTGCTCGACCTCAGCCCGTCCGTGGACTTCGGCACGTCTGAGCGGCTGGCGCAGAAGCGCACCGTGCTGATCGATTTCGTCAGCACGCTGGCGCGCCTGCTCACGCGGCATGGCAATCGTGTCGGCGCGATGCTCTTCACCGGCGCGAGCGACAGGGTGGAGCGCACCATTCCAGCCGGCGGCGGCAAGTTGCAGGTGCTGCGCCTGATCAACGACTTGCTCAAGCAACCGCAGTTGGAGAGGGCGCCATTCACCAATCTGGCGACGCTGCTGAACGCCGGCAACCAGGCCATCCGCCGGCGCTCGCTCATCTTCGTCGTCTCGGATTTCATCAGCGCGCCGGGTTGGGAGCGGCCGCTAAGCTTGCTCACTCAGCGCCACGACGTGCTGGCCATTCGACTGTGGGACCCGCGCGAGGCTGAGTTGCCCGACGCCGGCTTGTTGGTGCTGGAAGATGCCGAGACCGGCGAGCAAATCTACGTGGACACTTCAGACCGAAAATTCCGCCAGCGTTTTGCGGAGGCGGCGAAACAGCGTGAAGCGGCGCTGGCGTCGGCGTTCAAGCGCGCCGGCGTCGATGCGTTGCCGCTTTCGACGGAAGATGATCTTGTGCGCAGCATCGTGCGCTTTGCCACCTTGCGCCAACAGCGCAGGAAGTGATTGAAAGCATGACGTTTATCTGGCCTGTGATGCTAGTGAGTTTGCTCGCGCTGCCATTGTTGGTGGCGCTGTATGTCGTGCTGCAACGCCGGCGGCAAAGGCAGCTGGCCGGTTTTGGCCGCATGGGGTTTGCGCCATCGGGCCGGCCAAAACTTGGCGCGCGCCGGCATCTGCCCGCCATCTTCTTTTTCGCCGGCCTGGCATTGTTGCTCTTCTCACTTTCGCGGCCAGAAGCTGTGTTGAGCCTGCCGCGCCAGCAAGGCACAGTCGTGCTGGCGTTTGACGTGTCGGGCAGCATGGCCGCAAAAGACATGGAGCCGACGCGCATGGAGGCGGCGAAGGCGGCGGCGCGAGCCTTCGTTGAAAAGCAGCCGGCGACCGTGCAGGTGGGCGTGGTGTCGTTCAGCGAGAGCGGCTTCCAGGCGCAGGTGCCAACCAACGACAAGGATGCCATCTTCATGGCGATCAACCGGCTTGCGCCCACGCGCGGCACCTCGCTGGCAAATGGCATTCTCGCCGGCCTCGATACGATTCAAAAGGCGCTGCAAGGCGATCCGACCAACTACTACTCGAATGCAACGCCTGAGGCTACGCCCGAACCAACGCCAGTGCCGGCCGGTCAGTTTGTGCCGGCGGCGATGGTGCTGCTGACGGATGGTGAAAATACCGTGCGTCCTGATCCAATGATCGCCGTTGAGGAGGCGATCAAGCGCGGCGTGCGCATCTACACCATCGGTGTGGGCAGCCCAGAGGGCGAAACGCTCAACATTGAGGGCTTCTCCGTGCATACGCAACTGGACGAGCCAACGCTGCAAGCCATCGCGCAATATACCGATGGCGAATACTTCAATGCGCGCAGCGAAGAGGACCTGCGCAAAATCTATGATGCGCTTGGCTCGCAGTTTGTGGTGAAGCCGGAGGAGACTGAGATCACGTTTGCATTCGCCGGCCTGGGTTTGTTGTCATTGCTGGTCGGCGCAGCGCTGTCGCTGTGGTGGTTTGGCCGCGTGCCATAGGAGGGTGGGCTATGAATTTTCTTTGGCCGGCATCGCTGCTGCTTTTGATCGCCATCCCGTTGATTGTGCTGGCGTATGTCATCATACAGCGCCGGCGCAAGAAGGCGGTGGTGCGCTATTCCAGCCTGTCGCTCGTGCGCGAGGCAAAGCCGCAGTATTCGCGCATCAAACGCTATCTGCCGTTTGCGCTGTTTCTGCTCGCCATCGGCAGCCTGGTGTTTGCTCTGGCGCGGCCGGTGTCCATCGTCTCGGTGCCGGTGAATTCCACCACGATCATGCTGGCGATGGATGTGTCGCGCAGCATGTGCTCGACCGACATTCAACCCAACCGGCTTGAGGCGGCAAAAGCTGCTGCGATATCCTTCATTCAAAGCCAGAAGCCCGGCACGCGCTTCGGGTTGGTCGCTTTTGCCAGCTACGCCGAGTTGATCCAAACGCCGATCGATAACCTGAACACGCTGAAAGAGGCGATTGAGAGCTTGACGACTGGCCGGCGCACCGCCATCGGCAGCGGCATCCTCAAATCGCTCGATGCGATTGCAGAGATTGATCCAAATGTGCCGAAGAGCGTGCAAGTTGGCTCCGATGTGACGCCACCCGACCCGCTGCCGAAGGGCGCATACGTGCCGCATATCATCGTGCTGTTGACCGATGGTGCGAGCAACGCCGGCCCCAAACCAGTGGATGCGGCGCAGCAGGCGGCGGATCGCGGCATTCGCGTCTACACCATCGGCTTCGGCACAGCCAACGGCGGCGAGATGCCAAACTGCAGTCCGCGCTATGTGGGTCGTGAGCCGAACATGGGCGGTGGCATGGGCGGTATGTTTGGCGGTGGTGGTGGCGGCATGGGACAATTTCGGCGCGGCATCGATGAGGAAACGTTGAAACTGGTGGCTGCCATGACCGATGGTGAATACTACTCCGCCGAAAGCACTGCCGAGCTGAACAAGGCCTTTCAGAACTTGCCCACCAACTTGATCGTGCGCAGCGAGGTGACAGAGATCACCTTCCTCTTCGCCATCGCTGGCGCTTTCCTTGCCATCACCGCGATTGCCCTGGCGATGCTCTGGAATCCAGCGCTGTGAGTCGGCGCAGTCACCGCCTAATCACCGTGTGACCCACTCGCCGGCGCGAATGCCAATCGACCAGATGCGCGCCGGCGAATTGCCTACCATGTGCGCGTGGAAATTCGCGCCCTTCTCATCGTTGGCCTCGCGTTGGCTTCGCTGGCGCGCCCGTCGTTTGCGACAAATACCGCGCCGGCGGCGCGCACAACTGCATCGGTCAGTGCGCCGGCGTTGAAGTGGCAGCGCGGCGGTTGCTTCAACTCATGGTGCCAGACCGGCTGGTATGCCTCGCCGGCCGTTGCCGATCTTGATGCCGACGGTCGCGCCGAAGTGCTGTGGGCGTCGTATGACCTCGTTGCATTGGATGGCGCGACGGGAGCGCTGAAGTGGCGCGCAGCCAGCAACCAGCGCGCATGGCCGGGCGTCGCCGTCGTCGACCTCACCGGCGATGGTTCGCTTGAGGTGATCGTGGGACGCAGCGGCGATCAAGTCACAGTCTACGACAAGGCCGGTGGCGTGGTCTGGATGCGCAACCCTTTCGGTGGCGGTGAAGTGCGCACGCTGGCGGTAGCCGACCTCGACAACGATGGCAGGCACGAGATCATCGTTGGCCGCGCGAGCGGTGGTTCGACCAGGCAGTTGAACGTATTGCAGGCGGATGGCTCGGTGCGCGCCGGCTGGCCGGCGCGACGCGATGGTGAAGCCGGCTACGGCTGGGGCATGTACAACGAGAACGTTGCGGTGGCCGATGTGACCGGCGATGGCTTCAAGGATGTGATCGGCCCGACCGACACGCACTACATCACCGCGCTCGATCGCGACGGCAACCAGTTGCCGGCAAATGCCCAATACAACAATTTCAACCCGAAGGGGCCGAAGGTGTGGAGCCAGGTTGGCGTGCATGTCGACAACGCAGTTGACCTGCGCGGCTACGCCAACTGCGGCGCGGAACATCGTCCCAACTTCGCAGACAGCGCGCCGGCCATCGCCGACCTCGACGGTGATGGCACGCGCGAGATCGTGGTCGTTGGCAACGTCTACAACTGTGGCGTCGGCCCTTACCAGAGCCTGTATCGCATGGCGTTTGTGTTGCGCGGCGACCGCTCGCGCTGGGCCGGCAGCGGCTTTGACTGGACCGCACTGCCCACGCCGCCGGCAAACAGCGCGCCGCTATCCGAAGATTACAGCGTGATCGAGAGCAGCGTCGCCAATGCGGTTGTAGCCGACCTGGATGGCGACGGTCGGAAGGAGATTCTGTTTCCCTCCTATGACGGCCGGCTGCACGTGTACTGGCTCGACAAAACGCAGCATGGCGCATGGCCGTTCAAGGCTCCTGGCGCAGGTATTCGCTTCATCAGCGAGCCGGCTGTTGTCGATCTTGACGATGATGGCAAGGCCGAAGTGATCGTGACGACATGGCCGCAGAAGGGCGCGCCGGCGGCGGGACAATTGATCATCCTTGACGGGCTGGGCAATGTGCTGCAGACAGCAGATTTGCCGGCGTCGTTTCCAGCCGGTGGGGTGAATGGCGGGCTGGCTGCGCCGACGCTCGCCAATATCGATGATGATCCCGATCTCGAGGTGGTGATCGGCACGATCTCCAGCGGTGCAGTGGCGTATGACCTGCCGAATACCGCCAGCGCGCGCGTGCTGTGGGGCACTGGTCGCGGCTCGTATCTGCGTGCTGGCACGCCGGCTGAGCCAGCGTGCTACCTGCTAAGGCTGGAGGTTGTGCCAGCCGGCGCAGGTGAGGTGAGCGCTGCGCCTGCGCCGAACTGCGGCGCCGGCTATGCGCCCGGAACTGTCGTCACGCTCACCGCCACGCCGCACCTCAGCAATACGCTGACCGCATGGATTGGGGTTGCCGGCGAATTGCGCAACCCCATCACCATGACCATGCGCATTGACCGCAGCGTGACCGCTGCTTTCCTCACGTTTGTGCCAAAGGCGAAGGTGTTTGCGCCGGTAGTGATGCGATGATGCGATGCGCCGCTCAGCAAGTTCAGGGGACGCGGAGCATTTACCCCTACAATCGCTGGCATGAAACTCAAGGCAACCCACCATGTGGCGATTTTCACGCAGCGCTTCGCTGAGATGGAAAAGTTCTACGCGCAGACGCTTGGCTTTCCGGTGACGAGGCGCTGGGATGATATGACTATCGTCTTCTTCGACATCGGCAGCACGACGATTGAGTTGATTGGGCGCGACACTGCGCCGGCGCCAAACGCACCTGCCGGCGCAATCAATCACATCGCGCTGCACGTCGAGGATGTCGATGCTGCATATCAGGAGTTGCTCGATAAAAATATCACGATCAAGAGCGCGCCGGCGAACTTCAAGGAGGTTCGCATCTGCTTCTTCCTCGACCCCGATGGCAACACGCTGGAACTGGTCGAAGATCCGCACGAAGCCGACAAGTGAGATGCCGGCTTCGCGCATCAGGCTGTGCTTCACTTCGCCGGCATGACCAGCACGCGCTCGGCCACTGCTGCCATCAAATTCAAACGCGGCTGCATGAAGTTGCTGCGCGCGGCGATCTCATCGCCGAACTCCAGCAGGCGGTCGGCGCGTGTGGTGTGCACCGACCAGACCGGACTGCCCTCTACTGCCGGCTTGCCGGTCTTGGCAAAGGCGAGCCAATATGCCATCATCTTGCGCGACAGTTCGCGGTCTGCAGCGGTGAAATCGTCCCCATATACAAGGTCGCCGGTGCCAAAGACGAAGGGAATCTCGGCGCCATGTGGCGCCCCCGGCCAGACGTCGCGTTTGCTTTGCATCACATAGCTGAAGTAATAGCGCCAGGCCGGCGCGAACCGCGCATGCAGTTGTGCGCGGCGCTTTGCCGGCGCAGTGAATGCCATGTCTCGCACCAGCAGCCTGCCCAATTCGCTCTCATCGGTCACACCCGGATACAGCACCTTTGCACCGATGCGGGCTGCGGTGGAGCGCTGGATGATGATTGCCGGGTCAATGCCAAATGCCTCTGCCACGTTGGCTTCATCGCTGTTGACGCCGAGGATGAGCGGCAGGCGCGCCTGCTCGCCGCGTGAAAAGATCTCGTTGATGCTGCGTGGCAATACAGGATCGCCGGCGACCGCCACTGGCGCAAGCGACAGCCCTTGCCCCTGCGCGTCGAGCAGCGCATCCGCCGGCAATGCGCGCAGCTGTTCGAGCGACGCATTTGCGCCGTCAAGGCCGGCCGCACTTGCGAGCTTTACTCCTACTTCAACGGCCTTTGCCCGCGTCGCTTCTGGTATGCCATAGCCACTCTGCACGATGCCGCGTTGGAACAGACCGCGCGCCAGTGGCGATGCGAACAGCGCCAGCACGCTCTGGCCGCCGGCAGACTCTCCGAAGATGGTGACGTTGTGTGGATCGCCGCCAAATGCTGCGATATTTTTTTGCACCCAGCGCAGTGCGGCAATTTGGTCGAGCAGGCCGTAGTTAACCGGTCCGTTGGGATGGTCTTTTTCCAGTGCGGGATGCGCAAAGAAGCCGAGACTACCGAGCCGGTAGTTCAAGCTGACCATGACCACGCCCTCTTTTGCCAGTGGCGCACCGTTGTTGGCCGGCAAATTGCTCGCGCCGATGACGTATGCGCCACCGTGAATCCACACCATCACTGGCAGCTTCGCATCGGCGTCAACCGCCGGCGTCCACACATTCAGGTTCAAGCAATCTTCGCTCTGCGCGCCAACAGGCTCGGCAGGCGCGGGCTTCTGCCGGCACGCATTGCCGAAGATGCTTGCATCGCGTGTGCCGGTCCACGTGGCCGGCGGCTGTGGCTCACGCCAGCGCAGCTCGCCAACGGGCGGCGCGGCATAGGGGATGTTCTTGAAGGCGGCGACACCCGCCTCGATGACGCCGGCCAGCGCGCCTTGCGCGATGCTGACCGTAGGTTGCGATTGGGCATGCGTTGGCGCAAGTGTTGCGGCGATGAGGCTGAATGCAAGCGCCAGGATGAATGCTGGCTTGCCAGCTTTCGAAAAGGTGGAACTCATGTTGGGATTATCGCTCAAGGCGCCGGCGCTGATCTGCGCAGCCATAGCGCCGGCTGCCGAATCTACAATCGGCAGGTATGAAATCCATTCAAGGCGTGTTGCCCGTCTTTCAAACGCCATATCACGACGACGAATCCATCGACTACGAGACGCTCGCTAGGGAATTCGACTGGCTGTTTGCGAATGGCGCTGACGGCGTCGTCATGGCAATGGTGTCGGAGACCTTGCGTCTGTCGGCAGACGAACGCAAGGCGCTGGCCAGAGAAGCGTGCATGCTGGCCAAGGGGCGTGGTGTGGCGATCATCAGCGTCGGCGCAGAGTCGAGCAAAGTTGCCGAAGAATTCGCGCGCCACGCCGAGTCGGCTGGCGCAGATGCGGTGATGGCGATTCCGCCGATCTCGGTGGCAGCCGGCGAGGATGCGCTTCAGCGCTATTACGAGCGCATCCTCAATGCCATCTCGATCCCTGTAATTGTGCAGGATGCCAGCGGCTATGTGGGCCGGCCACTGTCCATTGCCATGCAAGCCGGCTTGTTCAACGCGTGGGGCGAGCGCATTCTGTTCAAGCCAGAAGCGTCGCCCATTGGCCCGCGCCTCACTGCGTTGCTCGACGCAACTGCCGGCAAGGCGCCGATCTTCGAAGGTTCTGGCGGCATCGCACTGGTTGATTCGTATCAGCGCGGCGTGGTTGGCAGCATGCCGGGCGCGGAGGTGGCCGACGCGATCGTGGCGCTGTGGCGCGCGTTGAAGGCGAATGACAGCCCGGCCATCGACCGCATCTCGCTGCCTCTCATCGCGCTGGTCTCGTTGCAAACCTCGCTCGACGGCTTCCTCGCCGTCGAAAAGCATATCCTGAAGCGACGCGGCATCTTCAAAAACACGCTGGTGCGCGGGCCGGTGGGCTACACGCTGGACGCACAGACGCGGCGCGAGGTGGATCGCCTGCTCGACATGCTTCTTGCGTCGATCTAACGCCGGCGTCGTAGTGTCGGTGTGCAATGAGGCGCGGTGCGCTGGTGAGGCTTGATCGCGCATCGCACTCAAGGGGGCGTGTGTCATGTTGCGCGCGTTTCGAGACCGCCAGGATGCCGGCCGGCAACTTGCGCAGAAGCTCCAGCGCTTCGCCGGCCGCGACGATGTGATCGTGTTGGGGCTGCCGCGCGGCGGCGTGCCGGTCGCGCGCGAAGTCGCGCAAATCCTGCGCTTGCCGCTGGATGTGCTGATCGTGCGCAAGCTGGGTGTGCCTGGGCAGGAAGAGTTGGCATTCGGCGCGATTGCCTCCGGCGGCGTGCGCGTGTTGAATGCCGAGGTGATCGTCGGCGCCGGCATTGACGCCCTCACCATCGAGCGCGTGGCTGCGGAGCAACTGCGTGAATTGACGCGCCGCGAATTGGCCTATCGCGGCCATCGCCCATACCCCATCCTGGAAGGGAAGGTTGTCATCCTTGTCGACGACGGTATTGCCACCGGCTCAACCATGCTGGCTGCTGTCCGCTCGGTGCGGGCGCACGCGCCTGGGTCGCTCGTGCTGGCAACGCCGGTGGCAGCGCCCGAGTCGCTGAAGGCGCTTGCCGGCGATGTCGATGAAATCGTCTGCCTCATTGTGCCGCGCCAACTGCAGGGGATTGGCGAGTGGTATGAGGATTTTTCGCAGTTGAGCGACGATGACGTCCGCGCGCAGCTTGCGCGTCCCGATCATCCAACGGCATAGGGCAGAGGGTTCAGCGAATGGCGTGCTGCATGTGCGCATTCGCGATCAGTTGTTGCTTCATCTCCCACAGGCTGTTGCTGAGCGAAACGTGATAGGTGTGCGGGTTGATCAAGCGCCGCACGCCGCTGTC
>JBDHWI010000080.1:0-18072 GCA_039810125.1 Thermoflexales bacterium
GTGATGCGCGTCCAGGGCTTTGCGAATCAGAACTGCGCGAGGCGCTTGCGCAATGCCGCCGGCTGAACCGCCCGAACGTCCAGCCGCTCTGCGCCGAGGAACTTGACGAATCGCGCCAGCCCATTTGCCAGCGCGCGCGCAAACGCCTCATCTTTTGCCAGCGCCTTGTCCTCCAGCCACAAGCCAAGCACCACAAAGGTGTTTGTGGCCCGATCAAGTTTGCTGTCGAAGCGCGCCACCAGCCGATCGCCCCACAAAATTGGCAGCGTGTAGTAGCCATATTTGCGCAGATGCTCGGGCTTGTAGACCTCCCACACGTAGTCGAAACCGAACAGGACCTTGGCGCGGCCGCGCGCGCTCACGTTGTCGAGAGGGGCGAGGAACAACACTTCCTCGTCGTTGGTGGCGGCCAGCGGTTTCCACGCTTTGGGGATGCGGCCGGCGCTCAGATCGCGCAGGATCTTTTCATCGCTGCCGAGCGTGTAATGCAGCGCCTTCCAGCCTTCGACCTGCACTTCAATGATGTCGCCGTCGGCCAGCATCGCCTCGCGCATGCGCTTCGCTTCGCCAGCCAGCAGACCGCGATGGAATGAATCACTCGTCAGGTTCAATCGCGCCAGACCGTTGAAGCCCACTTCCTTTTGAATCAAGAAGCGGTCAGCCTCAGCATCGTCGCTCTCGCAAATCAAGTGCGCCGGCGCCACTGCCTCGGTGAGGGCATACACGCGCTCGAAGCGTTCGCGATGGTGCGTCATCACCTCGCCGGTGCGCCACAGGTAATACAGCGCCAGTGCGCTGTCTTTGCGGCCGCGATAGCTGTTGGTGCGCGTCCGCGTCGCCATGGCGAAGTCGCGGTTGCTGACTGTGCCGCGCTCGCGCAGAATGGCGCGCATCTCGGTGATGGCGCCGGCATGCTCGCGCCCCATGGCATGGATGCGATCATTGCCGTCGCGCTCGCGGCGCATGACCACGCGCCAGTGCGGCAACTCATCCATCGGCCGAGCAGCCAGCCAGCCGCCCCAGTCGAAGAACTTGCGCTGCTGATAGGTTACGTCTTCCCACAGCGCCGGCGTGTAGTCCAGCACGCAACTGTGCAGCTTGATGTCCTGGCTGCGGGCGATGATCTGCAATGGGTCGAGTTGCAGATATTCCATCGCGCGCATGGCCTGCTCGACGCCCTGGATGCCGCGCCAGCGCCGGCCGGGCCACAGCCCTTGTTTCCCCAGGATGAATCGCCGCGCGGTGATGAGGTCGATCTTGAGCATGAGTTTTGCGAGGCGTATTTTGTATCACAGCCCGATGCCGAGCCAGCGCAGGGGATAGAGATATGCGCCGAACTGCGCGTGATAGCCATAGGGTGTGAGGAAGAGGTTGACGAGGGAGATGCTGCACAGCAACAGAATGCTGCGCGCCGGCGCTGGAACATCGGGCCAGTTGCGACGAATCCGCATGCGGTTCCAGCCATGCTCGATGAGCAGTAGCGCGCCCAACCCTGTGCCCCATGCCGCACCCCACAGGCTGACTGAATGCCACAACCCGCAGATCACCATCGTCAGCATGACATTGCGCAAGGGTTGCCGGCGAAACCCGCCCAGCGGCTGATACACGTAATCGTTCAACCACCGGGTCGTGGTGATGTTCCAGTTGCGCCAGAAATCCCTCATGCGGTTGATGCGGAGCATGGCCAGCGCCGGCGCGAAGTTTTCCGGCAGCGCAATGCCCATCAATCGCGCCGCGCCGATGCCCAGATCCATGTAGGCCGAGAAGCCGATGTAGTATGAGACGGCCGAGGCGATGGCAGCGAAGAGGAGTTGCGCTGCGCTTGCGTTCGCGGGGTGCAACAACACGCCGGCGGGGTTGACCATGAGGAAGATTGCGGCGACCACGACGCCCTTGAACAACGCCTGCATGATGCGCAGCATGCCGGCGCGCAAGTCACGCCATTGCCACCGCGCTGCCGGCAACTGTTCGTATTGTGTTGCCCACGCCTGATGGCGAATGAGCGGCAGATGCACGAAGGTGGGGAAAAACAAGCACCACGCCGCGAAGGTGAGCGGCGCGGGGCATGAGGTCGCTGCGTTGCGCGCGCTGTAATCGACTGTAAAGTGAATCAGGCGCAACAGCGTGAACGCCGCGGTGAGGCCGATGGTGGGCAGCGCGTAATCTGGCGTAAGGTCGATGAAGCGCAGCCAGGGCGTGAAGGTGAGCAAACCCAGGGCGAAGTGCAGCAACATGTAGAGCGCGACGAGGCCGGCGATGATGACCTTCGCCGGCGCGCGCTGCTTTACCGCCACGTAGACCAACGCGCAAGTGAGCGCAGTGCCGGCGACCAGCAGCCATGATCGCTCATAGCCGAGCAACACGATGGCGAGGCTGATGACGACGAGGCCGGCTCGTCGCCACGCGCGCGGCAACAGCCAATACGCCAGCGCGCCCAGCCCGATGGCAATCAACACGCGAAACGGCGCCAGCACCTGCAGCGCTGCCGGCGCATACTGCATCATCTGATCCATGCTCATATCAAACTCGCCAGATTAAACACGAAGGGCGTGAAGCTTTTAGAATGTCGTCATGCAACTGCCCGACCTGCGCGTGCTGGCGCTGGATGCGCTGGTGCCGCATGAGCGCACCGACCCGCGCCGCGTCAATCCGCTGATCGAACGCCTGCGGCACGAGGACGTGCTGCGCAACCCGCCCATCGTCGCACCCTTCGACGGCCGGCGCTTTGTCGTGCTGGATGGCGCAAATCGCACCACCGCATTTCGAGCGCTGGGCATGCCGCACATCCTGGCGCAGGTTGTGCCATACGAGAAAGTGCACCTGCATGTGTGGCATCACGCCATCACGCAGTGCAGCATGATCGACGTGCTGGATCAGGTGTGCGGCATCGCCGGCCTGCGCATGAGCGAGTGCGACCTGATGAGCGCGCGCGCTGCGCTGGCAAGGCGCGAAGCGCTGGCGTTCATCTCGCTCGATGCCGGCCAGCCGCCGCTCGATGCCGCCACAATCGAGCATTTGCCCATGGCGATTTTGCTGGCCGGCGGTGACACGCTTGTTCAGCGCACCGAATTGCTCAACCAACTGGTCGACGTGTATGAGGGCTGCTCGAAAGTGCAGCGCACCGCCGGCGATTCGCTGGCCGAAGCGCGCATCGCCTTCCCTGACGCCAGCGCCGTGGTGGTGTTCCCCAACTATGAGCCGGCGGAGATCATCGACCTGGCGCGCACCGGCGTGCGGCTGCCGGCGGGCATCACGCGGCACGTGCTGCCGCTGCGCGCGCTGCGCGTGAACTACCCGCTCGACGTGCTGCGCGGCGACATGCCTCTGGCGCAGAAACAGGCGCACCTGAGCGAATGGGTGCATGAGCGCGTGCGCGCCCGCAAAGTGCGCGCGTATGCCGAGCCGACGGTGATGTTCGATGAGTAGATCATGGTGATTGCATTGTGCAGGTGAAGGGCAGGCGTGACATGACAACATGCTGATAATGTTTCAACAAGCGCGCATGGCGATGTAAAATCGCGCGCGTTGCATCGTGATTGATCATCGCACCTGGAAGGCGTCGTGCCGGCTTGTCATCGCCGTCGCGCTCGCATTCATTCCCACCATCGGCATTGCCGCGAGCACCCGCGCGCAAGACAACCCACCGCCTGTTGCGACCGACGCACCCACGCCGGATCCAGGCGCCATGTTGGCAGTCACGGCAACTGTCGATCCCAATGCGTTGCCTGTCATTGCGTCAGAAGCACAGCCGACCATCGACCCGAACGCGTCTCCCATTACCAGCACCCAGGCCGAAGGCCAGCCGGCGGAGATACCGACCGCCGAGATCGTGGTTGCGGCCACGCCAGAACCGACAGAAACGCCAGAGCCGGCGCCGCGCAGCGATGATCCGTTGGTGCATATCGTGCAGGTCGGCGAATCGCTGAACACCCTTGCCGCGCAGACTGGCTTTTCAATCAACGATCTGGGCGAGCGCAATGCGCTGACGAATCCCTATCTGCTGCTGGCCGGCCAGAAACTGGCAATGCCGGCGGAGCCGTCGAACAACATCCAACTGCATCGCGTTGCGCCAGGCGAGACGCTGATCGGCATTGCTGCGCAGTACGGTGTGTCGCCGTATCTGCTCAAGCAGACAAATCAGTTGCCGTGCAGCGGCTGTCTGGTGTATGGGCAGGCGTTGCGGGTGCGCGTCCCGCTCGCCGGCAGCGCCACTCCTCTGCCAGAACCATTTGCAAGCATCACCGTGTCGCCGCGTGTGCCGAGGCAGGGCGAGGTGATCGAGGTGCGCGTGCAATCGCGCGGGGAGTTGCAGGAGATCAGCGGCATGCTGGCGGATCGGCCACTACGCTTTGCGAAGAGAGACGATGCATATATTGCGCTGAGTGGCGTGGGGGCGTTGCAGGATGCCGGCGTATATCCCATCACCATTCGCGCCATCGCATCGAACGGCACAGCCAGCGTGGTGAATGGTCACGTGCAGCTCGGCGCCGGCCGCTATCCGTTCGAAAACCTCACCATCGCCGCAAAGCTCGCCCCGCTGCTGGACCCGCAGGTGAATCAGGAAGAGCATGACACGCTTGAGCAGATCATGAGCGGATTCTCCGGCACGCAATACTGGGAAGGTCCCTTCCAACTGCCGATCAAAGCCAAGCTGGTCTCATACTTCGGCGCACGGCGCAATTTCAATCGCGGCACTTTGCTGACCTATCACAGCGGGTTGGACATGTCCACAACCGTTGGCACGCCCGTCAAGGCAGCTGCGCCAGGGCGCGTGGCCGCAGTGCAGCCGCTTGAGGTGCGCGGCAACGTGGTCATCCTCGATCACGGACGCGGCGTCTACACGGTGTATTGTCACCTGTCAAAATTCAATGTGCAGGTCGGGCAAATCGTGAACACCGGCGATGTGGTTGGCTACAGCGGCACCACTGGCCGCACCCTCGGTCCGCACTTGCATTGGGAACTGGTCGTCGGCGGCGTCACTGTGGATCCTTTGCCGTGGACGAAAGAGGCGCTGCCGTAGCTGCAGCATCAAGATTGCGCGTCCGCGAGTAAAATGTCAGATACCCTTCTCGCGCCTGCCATCATTTCACAGCCATGCGAATGTCCACTTTGTTCGGTTCGACGCTGCGCGATGCGCCGGCGAATGCTGAAGCGGTCAGCCACCAGTTGCTCCTGCGCGCCGGCTTCATTCGCCAGCTCGGCCAGGGATTGTTCTCGTATCTGCCGCTTGCGCGCCGCGCGATGACAAAGATCGAAAACATTTTGCGCGAGGAGATGAACGCCATCGGCGGGCAGGAGATGACGATGCCGGTGGTGCAGCCGGCAGAAGTGTGGAAGGCGACCGGGCGCTGGCAATCGGTCGGTCCCGAGATGGCGCGCTTCAAGGATCGCAAGGAGCGCGACATGGTGCTGGCGATGACGCACGAGGAAGTCGTCACTGATCTGGTGAAGAGTGAGATTCGCTCGCAGCGCCAGTTGCCGCAACTCGTGTATCACATCCAGACCAAGTTCCGTGACGACCCGCGCCCGCGCGCCGGCCTCATCCGCGTGCGCGAATTCACGATGAAGGATTCGTACTCGCTGGATGCCGACGACGCCGGCCTCGACAGGCAATATGCAGCGCACTTTCACGCCTACCAGCGCATCTTTGCACGCTGCGATCTGCCAGTGGTTGCCGTGGGCGCAGACGCCGGCATGATGGGCGGCAGCGGCTCGCACGAGTTCATGTATCTCACGCCTGTCGGTGAGGACACATTGGCGCTGTGCGATCAGTGTGGCTACGCAGCCAACGCGCAAATAGCGCGCTTCGCCAAGCCCGCCAACCCGCCAGAAGCGCTGAAGCCCATTGAGAAGGTGGCGACGCCAGAAACCAAGACGATTGAGGCGCTGGCGAATTTATTGAATGTGCCGAAAAGCAAAACGGCGAAGGCGGTTTTTCTCATCGCGTCACATGAAGATGAAGAGGGCGGGCATGAGCGCTTTGTATTCGTCGTCATCCGCGGCGATATGGACGTGAACGAGACCAAGCTGGCGAACGCGATCGGCGCGGTGGATTTGCGGCCGGCGACTGAGGACGAGATTCGCAATATCGGCGCGACGCCCGGTTATGCATCCCCCATCGGCATCCAACAGGCGGCCAACGTGATTGTCGTCGTGGACGACGCGGTGATGTCATCGCCGAATCTTGTCGCCGGCGCGAACGATGCTGGTTACCATTTGCTGCACACCAACTGTCCGCGCGATTACGCAGCGGACGTCGTGGCTGACATCGCGGTTGCGCGCGCCGGCGATGCATGCGCCAACTGTGGCCAGCCATTGCACACGCAGCGCGGCGTGGAGGTTGGCCACATCTTCAAGCTCGGCACGCGCTATACCGCGGCGCTTGACGCGACGTATCTGGCGGCCGACGGTGCGAAGAAGCCGGTGGTGATGGGGTCATATGGCATCGGCGTGGGGCGATTGCTGGCGTGCATCGCCGAGGCGCATCACGACGACAAGGGCCTGATGTGGCCGGCGAGCGTCGCGCCATTTCAAGCGCATCTGGTGGCGCTGGGCGGCAAGGATGCCGCCGTGCAGGCGCAGGCCGATGCGCTGTATGACATGCTGGTGCAGGCCGGCGTCGAGGTGCTGTATGACGATCGCGTTGAATCACCAGGCGTGAAATTTGCCGACGCCGATCTGATAGGGCTGCCAGTGCGGATCACGGTGGCGGCGAAGGCGCTGGCCGCCGGCGGTGTGGAGCTGAAGCGTCGCGCTAGCGATGCGAAAGAGATCGTGCCGGTGGATGAATTACTGGACCGTTTGCGCATCTGAAGTCATTCGCCCAGAGGGTTATAGGTGGTGCATGGGCAAAACGCCTGATAGCCGCCGGCGGGAAACATGGTAACTTACCGGTTTGAAATTGTCCTGGCAGGTTGACATGACGAAGATTACAAGACGTTCCCTTTTGAAAATCAGCAGCAGCGCGCTCCTCACCGCGCCGCTTTTCTACATTGCAACTCCAGCGCATGCACTGCGGCAGCGCAGCGAGACGAAGCCGGCGCCGCACACCCTCGCCCGCGCCATTGCCCGCAACTGGATCGTGCGTGAGGAACCGTCGATCAAGGCGAAGGTGGTGCGCAAGCTGGCCCGCAACGAGGTGGTTGACTTGCTCGGACAGACTGAGAGTGACGAAAGCCCGGCCGCCTACAACAAGATCTGGTATCAACTGGCGGACGGCTGGTCGCACAGCGGACAATTGCAGCCGTGTGAGAACACGTTGAACGAGCCGATTGCAAGCGTCGCGCCAGAGCAGGTGCTGTGGGGCGAGCTGACAGTGCCATTCTCATTGGCGCGCGTGGCGCCGGATGAAAAAGCGCGCGCGCCGTGGACGCATTACTTTGGCACGACCCACCAGGTGCTGGAAGTGGTCACCGGCGCAGATGGCAAGCCGTGGTATCGCATCAGCGACGGCATTTTGAAGAGTCTGCACGTGCCGGCGGAGCACATCCGCATCATCCAGCCCGATGAATTCATGCCGATCATGCCGGAAGTGCCGCTGGAGAACAAGCGGGTCGAGGTTGATCTGAAGACTCAAACCACGCGCGTCTTCGCCGGCGATGAGGTGGTGCTGACCGCGCGCTGCTCCACCGGCTCTGCCTTCAGACAGGCCGACGGCACTGTCAGAAGCTTCGGCACCACACCCGGCACGCATCACGTCTATATGAAGACGCCATCGCAGCGCATGTACGACGGTGTGGGCGAGGGCGAGGCGCGCAGCTACGACTTGCCCGGCATCGCCTGGATCTCGTATTTCACCAGCAGCGGCATTGCGTTCCACAGCACCTACTGGCACAACGACTATGGCAAGCCGCGCAGCCACGGCTGTGTGAACCTGACGCCTGAAGATGCGAAATTCATCTATCGCTTCACCATGCCGGCCACGCCCTACGATCAGCGCTGGACGCGCATCGCCAAACGCGACGAAGGCACGCTGATCAAGGTGTATTGATTGCTGCTCACCCAGAGGGCAGTGATGAGGCGAAAGGGGGCAGCGGCGATGCGGTCATGGCGCGCGTTGGTGATGGTGATAGCGCTTGCGCTGCTGATGGCAGCGTGCGGCAGCAGTGATGCGCCGGCCATCACGACCGGCGCGGGTTCCTTCACGCCGGCGACCGATCGCCCCACCTTGATCTATTTCTACGCCGCGCAGTGTGAGCTTTGCCCGCAAATGCAGCCGGTGGTTGATCAGATGCGCGCGAAGTTCGGCGAACGCGTGCAATTCACGTATCTGGATGCGGCGAGCGCCGGCGACATCATGGCGCAATACGACCAGACCGGCTACCCAAGCTATGTCTTGATCCGAAAGGATGGCAGCGTGGCGTGGGCTTTCCTTGGCGCGCGCACGGCGCAGGAATTCTCAGCCCAAATCGAAAGGGTGCTGGCGGGACGCTGATTGTGCTGGCGCATCATCCAGCTTGTATCGCTGTTGCCACAACCGCCGGCGCAACCAGCCGCACACAGACGTGATGCCGCCGGCCATCGTCCCTCAGCGGAATGCGGCCATCTATCAGCGCCACGCCATCCAGCGTCACCTCACCAGCCTCGCCATCCTGCCGCGCAACCTCGATTTCATAGACCGTCTTGCCGAAACGATAGGTGATGCTGAACCCGGGCCATGCGCTCGGAATGCGCGGCTCGATGCAAAGCACATCACCCTGCCGGCGCACTCCCAGAATCGCCTCCAATCCCAATCGATAGAACCACGAGGCGGAGCCGGTGTACCACGTCCACCCGCCGCGCCCGACATGCGGCGGCACACCATACACATCTGCCGCAATCACGTAGGGCTCTACTTTGTAGACGCCGGCGGCATGGGCAGAGTAGCTGTGGTGGATGGGGTTGAGCAGCCGGAAGACGGCCTCGGCCTGGTCGCCATCGCCCAACTGCGCCAACGCCCATGCTGCCCAGATGGCTGCATGGGTGTACTGACCGCCATTCTCGCGGATGCCTGGCACATAGCCCTTGATGTAGCCTGGATCATGCGCAGTCTTGTCGAAGGGCGGCGTGAATAGCAGCACCAGCTTCGCATCCGGCTTGACCAGCCGCTCCATCACTGCGCGCATCGCCAACTGCGCGCGCGCTGGATCGCCGGCGCCCGAAATCACCGCCCACGATTGCGCGATCGAATCGATCTTGCATTCGTCACTGGTTGCCGAACCGAGCGGCGTGCCGTCGTCGTAATACGCCCGCCGATACCAGCGGCCATCCCAGGCATGGCGCTCCAAAGCCGCTGCCAGCGCGCCGGCTTGGGCGCGAAAGGCTTCGGCCTCTTCGTCGTGATCGGCCTGCGCGCACACCTCGGCAAATCGGGTCAGCGTGGCATGCAGGAACCATCCCAGCCACACACTCTCGCCGCGCCCCTCGATGCCGACGCGGTTCATGCCGTCGTTCCAATCGCCGCTGCCCATCAGCGGCAGGCCATGTGCGCCGGCGGTGCTGCCCTTGCGAATGGCGCGCAGGCAGTGTTCGAACAGCGTGAATGTCTCCTCAGTCTCTGGATACACGCTGTAGCGCTCTTCCTCGTCCTCGTGCAGCGGTTGTGCTCGCAGGAATGGCGCGCGCGCGTTCAAGATGCCGAGATCGCCAGTGCCGGCGATGTAGTGCGCCGTGACAAATGGCAGCCACAGCAAATCGTCTGAACAGCGTGTGCGCACGCCGCGACCCGATGGCGGATGCCACCAGTGCTGCACGTCGCCGGCCTCGAACTGATGACTCGCTGCGCGCAGGATTTGCTCCCGCGCCAACTGCGGTGCAGCGTGCATCAGCGCCATCACATCCTGCAGTTGATCGCGGAAACCGAATGCGCCGCTCGACTGATACAACGCCGTGCGACCCCAGATGCGGCTGGAAAGTGATTGATACAGCAGCCAGCGATTCAGCAACAGGTCCATCGCTGGCTCTGGTGTCTTCACCTGCACGCAGTCCAGCAATTCATCCCAGTGCCGCCGCGCAGCCTGCCAGGCATCCTCAACCTGTGCGGTGGCCTTGTATTGCCGTGCCAGTGCCAGTGCCTCATCGCGGTTTGCGCCCTGTCCCAGCACAAAATGCGCTTCTTCGACCTGGCCGGGAGCAAGGTCAAAATGCACTTGCAGGACAGCGCAGGGATCCAACCCGGGCTCGATACGATTGCCCAAGCCCACGCGACTCAGCGCCTCAGGCCGGCTCGGATCGCCGGCGCGCCCCAGAAATTCAGCGCGGTCGGCCGTCAGCCCATGCAGTGGTTTGCCGGCGACGGCGAATGCAACCCGTGCGCCAAACTCAGCGTTGTAGGGATTGCGTGCCAGCAGCGCCTGCGTCTCGCTGTCATACTCCGGCAGCACAAACATTTGCATGGCTTCGCGCGTGGTGCCAAGCACCCACTCTGCGTAATACGTGGCTGTGACGCGGCGCTGGCGGGCAGAGGCATTTTCCAGCCGCAGCCGAACCACCTTCACCGGCGCATCCGGCGCAACAAACACGGTGGTGTTCTGGCGCAAGAGGTGGCTGTGATGGGCAAAGGTTGTGTAACCCGCGCCGTGCCGAACGAGATACGGCGCATTTGCCGGACAAGGCGCCGGCATTGGCGACCAGATTTCCACCGTCTCTTCGTCGCGCAGATACAGCGCTTCGCCAGCGGGGTTGCTCACCGGATCATTCGACCAGGGTGTTAGGCGGTTCTCACTGCTGTTTCCGGCCCATGTGTAACCGGCGCCCGTCTCAGAGACGATGCAGCCGAACTCTGGATTGGCGATGACGTTCACCCACGGCGCGGGTGTGGGCTGGTCTGGCCGCAGGTGCATGACGTATTCGCGACCATCAGCGCTGAAGCCACCCGTGCCATTGTCAAATTGCAGATCGGTTGGCTGCGCAATGGGCGGCAGCGCTGCTGCAACCGCGTCGTCTCGATGGAACGCGGCAGTGGGTGAGAGCGCCGGCAGCGTCGCCGGCTGCGACCACAGCGCTTCCAACTGGCGCGCCAGTGGCCCGCGCGATGCATCCACGATCGCGCGGGCTGTCGTCTCCAGCAGCACGCGATCGGTCTCGCCCATCTGGTCGGCGCTCAGCACGAAGATGCCGCCGCGCCGGTTGATCCAGGTGTCGCTGTTCATGCGCGTCAGCAGGCGATGCAGCGTGCCACCCAGCTCCTGAGTGTAGGTGGAACCCTGTTGGTTCAGGATGACCAAATCGATCTTCAACTGTCGCTCGCGCCAGTACGTGTGCGCCTTCAACACATCCTGCGCCAGCGACAAATCCTCGGCATCACTCATGCGCAGCAGCAGGATCGGGTAATCGCCGGAGATGCCGAAAGCCCACAACCCACTCTGACCCTTCTCATTGGCGGCCAGCGTTTCGCCGGCGGGGCGCAAGCCGCGCGTGGGATACAACAGGGCCGAGAGTAGTTGCTCGGCCTGCGTCAGTTCATCGGATCCCAGCCCCAATCGCATCAAGTCGCTGTGCGCGCGCGCCTGCGCCTGATTGAATGCAAGGTCGATCATGTGCCATGTGCTGTAACGTTCCGCAAGGCGCAACGCTTTCTGGCGCGTGGGCGCAACCAGCATGAGGAAGGCCACCTCTGTCGATTGATGTGGCTGCAACGTGACCCGCAGCGTCATGGCAGCGATCGGGTCGAGCGGAGTTTCCCCATTGCCCGCCTTGCCATTGGGCGAAGCGCTGTCATTTGATGCATGCCAGCCCGCCGCCAGCGCCTGCGGTGAACGCAGGCTGCCATTGCGGCCAATGAAGCCGGCGCGATTGGTTTCATGCTGTAATACTTCGCTCGCTCCCGGCTGCGTCACTGCCACATGCGCCACATGCACGGCGCTGGCTGCCTCGTGTTGCGAGCGCGGCCGCCGATGGAACAGCAGCGCATTCTGCGCAGCTACATACTCGCTTTCCACAAACAGTTTGCCGAAGGCGGGATGACGCAGCATGTCGGCATGCGGTGCGAGCGCCACCTCGGCATAGCTGGCCAGCCGCAAAATGCGCGGTGTATCGCTGTGATTGGTCAGCAGCACGCGCCGAATTTCCACATCGTCATCCGGCGCCACCGCCACCTGCATGGTGATGGCAAGGTCCTTGTCGCGACCATGAAATTCGGCCATGTGCGGGGCAAACTCGACATGGCCGGCCTGCATGGGTGCAGCTGCCGGCTGATGTGTTGCCGACCAGATTTGACCTGGCGCGCCCTGCTCCGACATCTCTTGCACGAACACCGCTATGCCGGCCGGCTCCAGCGTCGGGTCGGGTTGCCAGTGAGTCAGATCAAGCTCATTCCACTGGCACACTCCGCTGCCGGCGCTGGTGACGATGGACGTCATGCGGCCGTTCGACAGCAGGTGGACGCGCGGCGCAGGCGAGATCACTGGCACGCGCCAGGGTGATGCATTGATGATCGGCCGGTTGATCGGCGCCGGCGGCAGAATGTCGTCCACCTGCGGCGGCTCCAGCGGCGCGTCGTAGGGGATGCGCTCCTGCAGCAGCAACTCCACGCTTTGCACGTGCGGGTCGGCGTGACAGCGGTTCACCATCAACTCGCCGTGCAGATGATTTGCCAGCGCCACCAGGATCATGCCTTGATGGTGCGCCATGTATTCCTGCACCACGGCGTGCGTTTGGCCCAATGGCATGCGCGCCGGCGTGTAGTCCACTGCCTCATACAAGCCATATGTGCCCAGCATGCCCATTGAAATGAGCCGGCGCACGTTCCCCGCCACCGCGTGCGGCGCAAATGGCAGTGCCAGCAGGCTGGCATAGGGCGCGATGACCAGATCATCATCCAGATCGCGCTTGAACCCCAGCCCCGGCACGCCAAATGCGCGGTACTGGTAATTCAGGGCGGCATCGAAGGCGTAATAACCTGATTCCGAAATGCCCCACGGCACATCGCGTCCGCGCGCGTAGTCGATCTGTCGTTGCACCGCAGCATGGCAACTGTCGTGCAGCAATGTGCCTTCCTGGCTGCGCAGCATCAGCGCCGGCATGAGGTATTCGAACATCGTGGCGCTCCACGAGAGCAGGCAGCGCATGCCCTCCACCTCAGTGAAGGGGCGACCGAGATGTTGCCAATGGCTGGGCGGCGCGTCATTCTTGGCGATGGCGACCAAGCCGGCGATGCGCGCTTCGGAAGCCAGCAGGTCGTAGTAGTTCGCATCCAGCCGCGCATTTTCGACGTTGTAGCCGATGTGAAAGAGCTGCCGCTCGCGATCAAAGAGGAAGCTGAAATCCATCTGCTCCACATAGCGTTCGGCGCGGGCAGCCAGCTCATCGATGTCGTTGAGCAGATTGCGCGCGGCCGCGCCGGCCGCCTGCAATTGCGCAGCGCGCGCTGCGGCTGCATCACCGGCGATTAGCGCTGTTTGCGCTTGCTCGCACAAATCGGCCAGGCCGGGGTAGGTCAGACCATAGGCGCTGGTGTGTTGCCACACTTCCGCCGGCAGATATTTTTCGAGGTCGCGCCGCGCATTCTCCAGGTGGGCGCGGGCGCGATCGACTGACAGCCGCAATCGTTGCAAGGTGCGCTGCTCTGCGACCTGCACGCCGGCTTCCACCAGCGCCAGCAACCGACGGTAGAACGCCGGCCAGTCTTCATTGACGGTCGTGTGGTAGAGCTGCAACCACATGGCCGGATCGTTTTTGTTCGCGCGCACGCGGCTGCGCACGCGCTCGAAGTCTTCGCGCAGTTCCATCACCTGTTGTTCCAGGCCGGCGTCGAAGAACTCTTCCACTGCATCGGACAGCATATCCAGCGTGTCGAGCCAACCCTCCCACATCTGCCGGCGCAGCACATGTGCGTTGCGCAACTCGCGCAGCCCCTGTCGCACGACGATCAGGCAGGCAGCCATATTTCCGCTGTCCACTGTGGAAACATAGCGCGGCGCCAGGGGCTGCAGGCTGCGCGTGTCATACCAGTTCAGCCAGTGGCCGCGATGCATCTCCAACTGATCGAGGTTGTCGAAGGCAAGCCGCACGCGTGTCAGGAATTCCGGCACGCTGATATAGCCGAAATCGCACGCCGATAGCGCCGACAGGAACATCAGCCCGATGTTGGTGGGCGAGGTGTGCGAAGTTACTCGTCCCTGCGGCGACTCTTGAAAGTGATCCGGGGGCAGCCAATGGTCCTCCGGCCCGACATACTGCTCAAAGAACAGCCATGTCCGGCGCGCAAGTTTGCGCAGCAATTGGCGATCCGCTGGCGACAACGTCTCACGCCGCTGCGCGCGCGGCCGGCTGATTGCGTATGCAACCTCCGGCGAGAACATCCATACCAGCAGGAAGGGCAGCGCTACCACCAGCGCGCGCAGGTTGAATATGATGATGAGCAAACCCAGCACGAGCGTGGCTGCCAGCGCCTCTGCCATGCGCCGCCGCGCCACCCGCCGGCTGACCTCATGCCCGCCCTCGCGCGCGGCCTGCGCTGCCGTCACCCACTCCAGCATGTTGCGGCGCGTTACGAACAGGCGCACCAGCGTAACTGCGATGCCGCTCAGGCTGAGCAGGGTTTCGTAGGGCAAAAAGACCAGTTCCAACAGCCAGCGCAACACGGCATCGCGCAGCGAACGCATAACTCCCCGCGTGCTGGACCGGCCGGGCTGCCGGCGCTGTGAGATGGCGGTATGCAACGCGGTAGTGAAGGCGCTGGTCAGCACCGGCACCGCCGGCGTCAACACCGCAAACAGCGTCCACACCCAGGCCGGCCCGGGCAATCCCAACCACGCTGCCACCAACAGCGCCAGCAATGAAGGCGCAAGCAGGCTGCGTCGCAAGTTGTCGAGGATCTTCCAGCGATCGATGAGTGAGAGCGGGTTGGGGATGTGGCCGGGGCCGGCGTATGGCACACGCGGAAAGAGCCATGGCAACAGTTGCCAGTCGCCGCGAATCCAGCGGTGTGAACGGCGCACGTAGACCAGATAGTGCGGCGGGTATTCTTCGAACAAAATGATGTCGGTCACCAGGCCGGCACGGCCATGGATGCCTTCGAACAGATCGTGACTGAGCAGCGCGTTCTCTGGCACGCGCCCATCCAGGCTGCGCTCGAAGGCGTCCACGTCGTAGATGCCTTTGCCGATATAGATGCCTGCGCCAAACAGATCCTGATACACGTTCGATACAGCGCGGGTGTACAAATCGAGGCCGACGTCGCCTACAAAGATGCGCGTGAAAATGGAGCGCAGCGCGCTGGCCGGCGTGATCTCGGTGCGCGGCTGGAGCAGTGTATAGCCTGCAACCACCCGCTCGCGCTGATCGAAGACGGCGCGGTTCATTGGGTGCGCCAGCGTGCCGATCAAGCGATGCGCCTCGTGTGGTGGCAGGATGGTGTCTGCATCCAGCGTGATGACGAAGCGCACTGCCTGCAATGCGGACACATCCACCTCATCCAGCAGGAAGGATGTGTCGGCTGCGCCACGCACAAGGCGGTTGAGTTCGTGCAATTTGCCGCGCTTGCGCTCCCAGCCCATCCAGTGCGCGCCACCAGCATTCCAACGCCGCTCGCGATGCAACAACCAGAAGCGCGGGTTGCCGGCGTCGGCGTGGCGCTGGTTGAGTGTGCGAATGCCGGCGGCCGCCTGCTGCAATAGGGCATCGTCGCCGGGCATGTGCTGTTGTGGCGCATCCAGAAAATCGGTCAGCAAGGCGAACGACAAATTCCGGCCGGCGTTGCGCAGGTAGTGCAATTCGATCTGCCGCAGCAGAGAGCGCACCTCGCCAGCGCTGCTCAACAGGGCGGGAATGACAACCAGCGTCGCAAATTCATCGGGGATGTCGCGCGCAAAATCCATCTTGGGCAGCACGCGCGGCGGCATGAACAGCGTGACGGCCCAATTCACTAAACCAACGGCGATGGTCACCGCCGGCGCCAGCGCCAGCAAAACAATCAGCGCCTGTTGCAGCGTCGTCGCGCCCCAGGCGTCTGCAAAGCGCACAGCGCCGGTCAGCATGAGCAGGCTGAGCAGCAGGATGCTGCCGAGATAGAGCAGCGTGGGGTTGTGCATGGCCCAGCGACGCGCGCGCAGCAGCCAACCGGCGCGATAACCGATCTTCGCCTCCAGTGCTGGCCGGCCATCGTCGATCAAATAAAAACCGATGTGCGCGCGGCGCGCTGTGTGGCCTGCGCCGGCGGCCTCGCTTGCAAGCGCCACGACCGCCTCTGCCACCTGCGGTTCGCCCCTGCCACTGGCGCGCGACAATCTTTCCACCACCTTGCGATAGCGGTCACGCGTCTCCTTGTCCATGCCGGCATACGCGCCGGCGGGATCCTTGCGCAGCGTGTGCTCGACGCGGCTGACGGCCTCAAAGAAGGCGCGCCAGTCGTGCGCAGCAAGCGTGCGCAAGGTCAGCACCGCGTTCGCCACAATGTCGTCGTGGCGCAGATCAGCCGGCGATGGCATCTCTGGCCAGCTTTGCGCGCAGGGTTGCTCATTGATGCGGCACACGGTCTGCGCCAGCGCTTGCAGGCTGCACAGGCGCAGCATGACCGGCAGCGCCCACAACTCAGCCATCGTCAGCGGCTGCGGCGATGCATCAGCGCGCACGCGCTCGCTGATGCGCTGCATGGCGTCGGCATCGAGATAGATGTTTTCAGCGGTCAGCAGGTCGCGCGCCAGAGCGTAGATGCGCGGATAGCCGGCCAATGAACCGTCTTGCAGCAGTGGCAGCCGGCGATAGAAGCCTTGCGGCATATCCTCTCGAATCTGGCGTAGCGCCTGTTGCACGACGTAGTAGTTGTCGAGCAGCCATTGTGCAGCTGCCGGCCGCGCCTCGCTGGCAGCTGCCTCGTTAAAGCGCAGAACGGCCGCGCGCAGGATGTCATCCTGCTCAAGGACGGCTTGTGCAATGGAAGTGCGCGCAAGCGCAGGGGGGTGCGTATGCTGGCGGCTCATCCCTGTTGTTGCATATCCTGCACGATCATCACGTTGGTGTTGCCATGTGCGATGAAGCTTGCGACCAGACTGCCGTAGGGCCAGGACATGTGTGAGGTGTGGCCGTGCGCGCTCAGCACCACGAGATCGATATGCTCGTCCTGCGAGATCTGATGCAGCGCTGGCGCAAGCGGGGCATTCAGAATGACACGTGTGTCGACCGGCAGGGTGAAGCGACCCTTCAAGCCGGCGAGGTAGCGCTCGGCCTCCAGCCGATTCAGCTCCGTGATCGTGTCGGAAAGCTTTTTCTCACGAGCGGTCAGTGGGGTTCGGCGCGGCATGTGCAGCCGCTCGACCACATGCACGAGCAGCACCTGTGAATGCTGCTTTTGCGAGAGCGTGATCGCCGCCGGCAATACGCATTCTGCGCGCTGCGAGGCATCCAGCGGCAGCATGATGCGGTGAAAGTTGACGCCGGCAGGTTCGGCGGATGGCTGCATTGCCGGCCGCACGATCAACAGCGAGGTGGGCGCGAGATTGATGATTTTTTGCGCCACGCTGCCAAGATTCCACAGGCTGGTGTTGGTGCGGCCATGCGCGCCAAGCACCACCAGGTCGATCTGGCGTTCGCGAATGATGTCGTGGATGCGGTCAGCCGGCTCGCCTTCGATGATCTGCCAGGTCGCCTCGATGCCGCCGGCGTGCAGGTGATTCACACACTCCTGCATGTAGGTGTCGGCCTCGGCGCGGTTGATCTGCCATTCGATCGGATCGGCCAGCGCCGGCATCAATGCGTGCGCCCGCTCCATGACATGCAGCACCGTGACGCGCGCATTGAACGCCCGCGCCATCGCCGCAGCGCATGCAAGCGCAGTTTCTGCGCAGGTGGAGCGATCCACCGGCGCCAGAATTTCCTTGAACATGAGACTCCTCCCTGCGCGGACGCATGATTGAGCAGATGCGCGCCCGCTTCACCGCAGATGATTGTCACTGGCTGGTTGCAGGGCGTGGCGCTTTGGAGAGGTGCTGTGCGAAACGGAGCAATGCCAGTGAAGCCGTGCTTCAAGAATGGCAGTTCGATGCGCATTGCGCATTGTGCGGTCAGCGTTGAAGCATTGGCATGACTGATTTGTTTGCGAATTCATATTTTAGCATTCGCAGAGTTGCAGGCGAAGAACGGAATGAAGATTGGGTA
>JBDHWI010000081.1:0-17952 GCA_039810125.1 Thermoflexales bacterium
CCTGTATAATCTTTTGCGTTTATGAGCGGCCCCCTCGTCGGCATTCTCCAGGGCATTCAATCCGGCAACTGGTACATCGTTTTTGCGGAGTTGATCGTCCTTGTTTTATTGTTGTTGATTGCATTTCCGATTCATGAACTGGCGCATGCCGTCACTGCGCGCGCGCTGGGTGATGACACCGCCGAACGGCTGGGGCGCATCACTCTCAATCCGCTCAAGCACCTCGATCCCTTCGGCACGATCTTGTTCGCGCTGACGGGTTTTGGCTGGGCCAAGCCGGTTCCAGTGAGCGTGTGGCGCTTGCAGGGCAACCAGCGCACGTCGTTCGCCATCGTCGCGTTCGCCGGCCCCATCTCGAACATCATCCTTGCCATCATCTTCGCCGTATTGTTTCGCATCGTCGCGCCCGGCGTCGTGCGTGGCGATCAGTTCGGCCAGATGGTGCTGTTTGCGCTGCTCACCGCCGTCAACCTGAACATCTTCCTGGCGTTGTTCAACCTGATCCCTATCCCGCCTCTGGATGGTTCGCGTCTGCTGGCGGCGGTGCTACCTGATCAAGGGCAGGCGATCGTCGATCAACTTGAGCGTTACGGCTTCGTCATCCTGCTCGCGTTGTCGGCCACCGGCATTCTGGGCCGGCTTATCATCCCGCCAGCAAGCTTCCTTCTGCAACTGTTCACCGGAGTCTGATCCATGGCAAAAACTCGTGTGGCCCTCATCGGCCTTGATTACAACAACCTTGCCGTCGGCCAGGCCGTGCGCAACCTGCTCAAAGATGTCGAGATCGTCGGGCATGATCGCGACCGCGACGTGATGAAGCAGGCCGAGATGGCGAAGATGGTGGACAGGTGCGATTGGAACATCCCCAATATCACAGAGGGCGCGGCGGTGATTTTCATCGGTTCGCCAGCCAATGACTACGATACGGTCTTCAAGGCCATTGCGCCCGATGCTCTGCCTAAAACGCTCGTCGCGTCGATTGGCGCTCTGCACACGCCGGCGATCAAGGCCGCCGACCGGTGGCTGCCACGGGATGCAGCGTTCTTCAGTTGCACGCTCGTCATTCACCCCGATCGCGCGCTGCCGACTGAGCCGTGGCCGACGGCGCAGACGGTGAAGAATGCCATGTGGACCATCGCGCCCCGCGCCGGCGCTGACCCGAAGATGGTCGACATCTTCACCTCGCTGGTCAGTGAACTTGGGGCGATGCCGTTGTTTGTGGATGCCACCGAGCGCGACGGCATGGCCGTGTCGGTGGATGTGCTGCCGGGCGTGATGGGCAGCCTGCTGCTGCGCGCGGTGAGCAATGATGCGTCGTGGCGTGACCGGCAGTGGATGGCCGGCGCGGCATTTGGCCAGGCGGTGGCCGGCGCCAATGATGCTGAGAAGCAGGCCACGCTCTTGATGCAGCAACCCGACACCGTCGCCTACTGGCTCAACCAAATCATGTTGCAGTGCATGGCCTTGCGCGATGCGTTGAGCGCGCGTGATGAGAAGGCCGTAAAGCAGATGCTCACCGAATCGAAGGCGCGCCGTGAGCAGTGGCTGGCGGATTGGCGCAAGGGCCGCCATGATGATGGCCGGCAGCCCATTGAAAAGCAGGGTGGTGGGGTGATGAGTCTGTTCGTTGGCCAGCGCATGGCCGCGAAGCTGTCGGGCAAGAAGTGACCGCCGGCGCGCAGTCTTGCCATGAATTGACCTTGCACGATGCGAATTCTCAGCCTTGCCCCCACGTCATTTTTTGGCGATTACGGCTGCCATGTGCGCATCCTGGAGGAAGCTCGCGCGCTGCAAGGCGCCGGCCACCGCGTCACGCTGCTGACGTATTACAAGGGCCAGGATGTGGCTGGGTTGGACATCATCCGCACTTCGCCCACACCGTGGCGGTCAGAATATGAAGTTGGCTCATCGCGCCACAAATTTGCCTTTGATCTGTTATTAGGCAGCCGGCTATTGCAGGTGCTGGCGTGCAACCGCTTCGATGTGATCCACGCGCATCTGCATGAGGGCGCGCTGATTGCCGGCGTGCTGGCGAAGCCCTGGCGCATACCGGTCGTATTCGATTTTCAGGGCAGCATGACTGACGAGATGTTGCAGCACCGCTTCATCCGGGCCGGCACGCTTTCGCATCGCGCATTTGCGCGCGTCGAGCGCATTGCCAATCGCCTGCCGAGCGCCATCCTCACCAGCACGCGCAACGCCGTGATGCCGTTGCGGCAACAACTCGGCAAAGAAATGATCATCGAGGCGTTGCCCGATGGCGTGAACACAGCTGTCTTTCGCCCCGATGCGCTTTTGCCGGCAGATCGCGCGGCATTGCGCGCGCGCTGGGGCATTGCGCCAGAAGAGCCGGCGGTGGTCTTCCTGGGCTTGCTCGCGCAGCATCAAGGCATCCAGAATCTGATCGAAGCCGCAGCCATCTTGAAAAGCGAGGGCCGGCGCGTGCGCTGGCTGGTGATGGGTTACCCGGGCGTGGAGCTGTGGCAGTCGCGGGCGCAGGCTGCCGGCGTGCTGCCCGATATGGTGTTTACTGGCCGCGTGCCGTATGCCGACGCGCCGCGCATGCTGGCCATGGGTGATATCGCTATTGCGCCAAAGTTGTCGCTCACCGAGGGCAGTGGCAAGATCTTGAACTACATGGCGCTGGCCATGCCGACGGTGGCCTTTGACACGCCGGCACAGCGCGAGATCCTCGGCGCACTCGGCGTGTATGCACCGATGGGCGATAGCGCGGCATTGGCGCAGCGCGTGGCCGAGTTGATCGATCAACCGCAGCGCCGCCGCGTGCTGGGCGAGCAATCGCGGCGCATGGCCGTGCAGCATTTCGGCTGGGATCGCGCGGCGATGACGATGAGCTCGGTGTATGAGCGATTGCGGGTGCAAGTTGATGCTGCGCCGGCATCGTCGGCGGCACAGCGTAATGACTAAAACACTTCCCTTGCCGCAGCGCGTAGTGATCGGCATCGTTGCCGACCTGCGCGAGTTCTGGCAATACCGCTCGCTGCTGCGCATGCTGGTCGTGCGCGACGTGAAGACGCGCTACCGCAACTCGGTGCTTGGCGTGCTGTGGTCGTTCTTGCAGCCGTTGGGCATGATGGTGGTGATGACCTTTGCCTTCACCGTCATCAATCGCGGGCCGGCCAACATGCCGCACTTCAACGTGTTCATCCTGTCGGGCTTGCTGGCGTGGAACTTCTTCTCGGCGGCTGTTGTCAGTGGCTCTGGCAGCATCAACGCCAATAGCGCACTGGTGAAAAAGGTGTTCTTTCCGCGCGCGGTGCTGCCTGTCTCGGCGGTCATCTCCAGCCTGGTCAACTTCTTGCTCGCGCTGCCCGTCTGGCTGATCGTCACGGTGATTTCCGGTCACGCGCTGCACCTCTCGTTGCTTTTTCTGCCCTTCGTCATTGCCATTCAGGTGGTCTTCACTGTCGGTGTGACATTTCTGCTTTCCACGCTGAATGTGTTCTATCGCGACACGCAATTCATCATCGAGTTGGGCATGCTGGCGCTGTTCTTCCTCACGCCAATCTGGTACGACATCGGGCAGGTGTCGCCGGAGATTGGGCTGTGGGTGCGCCGGCTCAACCCGATGGCCTCGCTGGTCAACATTTATCAGGATCTGATGTACTGGGGACACGTCACCGATCTCGATTTTGTATTGCGCACGGCGCTCACGGCGTTTGCCTTTCTCGTGGCGGGCTATCTGGTCTTTCGGCGCTACAGTCCGCGCTTTGGCGAAGAGGTGTAGCAGACGTTTTGGCAAAAGGAAAAACTGTGATCCCGATCAAGCACATCAAGCATCTCATCATCGACATGGACGGCGTGTTGTGGCTGGGCGATCAGCCCATGCCGGCGCTCAACTCCTTCTTCCAAACCCTGCGCGAGCTGGATATTCGCTTCATCCTTGCCACCAACAACGCCAGCAAGAGCGGCGATGAATACGTTGCCAAGCTAAAGAAATTTGGCGTGGATGTGGCGCTGGATGAAATTCTCACCTCGCCGCAGGCCGCGGCGATGTATCTGGCGCAGCATGCGCCGGCGGCAAAAATCTACGTGATTGGTGAGCCGGGGCTGACTGTGGAGTTGCAGGCGAACGGGCTGCAGGTGGTGAACGATGCGCCGCAGACTGCGACGCACGTAGTGGTGGGGTGGGATCGCACCTTGAGCTATGCCAAGCTGGCCGAAGCATGCCTGCTCATTCGCGCCGGCGCGATCTTCATCGGCACCAACCCCGACGTGACGTATCCCGATGCGCGCGGCATCGTGCCAGGCAATGGCGCGACGCTGGCCGCGTTGCGCGTTTCCACGGGCGTCGAGCCGCTCATTATTGGCAAACCGATGCCCGAAATGATGCTGCAATCGATGGCGCGCATGGGCAGCACACCGGCTACCACCGCCGTCATTGGCGACCGGCTTGACACAGATATTCTGGGAGGCATCAACGCCGGCCTCACCACGCTGCTTGTGTTGACGGGTGTTACCGCTGCAGCAGATGCGCAGGCCGGCGACATCCGCGCGGACTACATCTACCAGGATATCGACGGTATTGCATCTGCGCTGCGTCAGGTCAGCATGTAGCCACGCCCGCGCATCGTAATGATGTGCAGTTCGTGGTCAAAGTGCGCGTTCAGTTTTGCGCGCAGCCGCGACATGTGCAGCCGCAATAGCGATGTCTCGCTCGGCGTCACGCGTTCGCGGCGCAGGGCGCGCCGGACCAACTCTGAGAAAGGCACCACCCGTCCACGATTGTGGATCAATTCCTCAAACACACGCCATTCAATCGGGCTGAGCGAAACCCACATGTCGCCTTTGCGAATGGCGTGTAGCCGATTGTTGATGCTGACGTCATCGCTCAGGGAGGGCGATTCGAACGGAGGCGTCGCAAGGGCAGCCATGATCGCCGTGGATGGTTGAAGTGCTGCTGTGGTTCGCGTGCGGCAATGCAACAGCGCATGGATGCGCGCATGAATTTCTGACTCCATCATGCCGCCAGAGAAGTAGTCGGATACACCAAGGCGAAGCGCTCTGATCGCCGTGTAAACGTCAGATTCTGGGTCGATCAGGACGACCTTGACGTGTGAGAGGGCAGGTGTTTCGTTCAACAGATCCAGGAGCGTAATCCCGCCGTGCTGCGCCGGCGCAATGGCGAACAAGGCCGGCGTGGTGGCGAGCGCATTCAACGCGACGATGACATCTGCCAGCAAATTGACTGTTCTGACCTGCATGCCGGCGTGTCTGAATCCATCAACGTAAAGGGCGTCGTCGAACGGGCTGCGAAGATGGAGAGCGATGGAGTGATTGTTTTCGGTTGCCATGTCATGAAGGGCTGTGTTGAGTCTGTTGTGAGATGAGCATGGACGCTCAATGCTGGCTGTCGCGTATTTTCACGGTTGTTGATGCGGCCTGACACGCTGTCATTTTGGCAAAACCACATCGTTGTTGTTGTATCGGCGAAAAGTTGCCCATAAGTTGCATTCAGGGATTATTTTGTAAGTTTATCATATGGATTGTGCGTCTCTAAGCGCAGCTTTGCGTTGGCGCAAGAAAGAGATGCGATCGGCGCAAGGCAGTGGATCAACCGCTCACCGCCGTGCAATTCACCTTGCCGGCGTCCTTGATGAAGTCGTGGGAAATCGTTATAATCCCTGCCCGTTACGCAGAAATTCGTACAGTGAGTGATATAGGAAAGTCCCGCGAGAGCGGAGGAGGAAGGAACAATACCTCATCAGCACAGACCGCAACAACCGATGTTTCGCATTAACAACCAGATTCGCGTGCCACAGGTTCGCCTGATCATGGCCGACGGTGCGAATCGCGGTGTGGTAGACACCCGCGATGCGCTGCAAATGGCGCGTGAGGCGCACAAGGATCTGATTGAAGTGGCCCCGAACGCCGATCCGCCGGTTTGCCGCATCATGGACTATGGCCGCTTTCTTTACGAGAAGGAAAAGAAAGATCGCGCAGCCAAGAAAGCCCAGAAGGTTATCGACATCAAAGGCGTGCAACTGCGCCCCAAGACCACCGATCACCACCTTGCTTTCAAGATTCGCGCAGCGCGCCGGTTCCTTGAGCAGGGCAACAAGGTCAAGGTCAGCCTGAGGTTTCGCGGGCGCGAGGCGGCGCACCTGCATGTGGCGCGCAAGATGCTGGACAAGGTTGTGCAGGGCGTGAGTGACCTCGCCATCGTGGAGGTAAATCCAAATGTCGAGGGCAGGGCGATGCTGCTGATTCTGGCGCCGACGCAAGCCACATTGGCTGCAGCGCACTTGAAGTCGACTCAGCAGCGCATCGAAGCCGAGCGTGAAGCCGACAAGGCCGCCGGCTACGACGAAGCCGAGGAAGAGATCGACGAGATCGACGAAGAAGATGACGAGGTGGAAGAAGAGGCGCAGCCGGCCAAGCCACTAACCAAAGAGGAAGAAGCCGCTGCCCGCAAGGCCGCCAACCGCGAGAAACTCTCGCAGAAGCGCGCCAACGAGCAGTTCGGGCTGCCCTGATTCAGCCTCGATATCGCAAAGGTGAAAGCAGAAAGAGCATCATGGGAAAGATCAAGACGCACAAGTCCACATCCAAGCGCTTTAAGGTGACTGGCACCGGCAAGATTATGCGCACCCGTCAGGGCAAGAGCCACTTCCGCCGCACCAAGCCACAGCGCGTGAAGGCGTTGTTTGTGGAGATGCATGAAGTCGAAGGCAAGGGCGTGCAGGAGCGCATCCGCAAGCTCGCGCCATACATGAAGAACAAGTAAGCAACGCTCGGCCCTTGAGGCGCTGAGCGCATTCAACAGGAGACACTGGGAAATGGCAAGAGTAAAGGGCGGCGTGAAGGCGCGCCGACGCCACAACCGAATTCTCGCGGAGACGAGCGGCCAGTTTGGCGCGCGTCACAAGCACATCCGCAAGGCAAGCGAGGCCCGCTTGCATGCGCTGGCCTATGCCACGCGCGACCGCCGCAACAATCGTCGTGAACTGCGCAGCCTGTGGATCACCCGCATCAATGCAGCGGCGCGGTTGAACGGCACGACCTACAGCAAGTTGATTCAGGGTTTGAAGACGGCCAACATCGACATCGATCGCAAGATCCTCGCTGATCTGGCTGTGAAAGACGAGGCCGCGTTCGCAGCCATCGTCAAGTCGGTTGCGCCGGCTGCCTGAATTTCGTTCGCGCTTTCACCTGCATCACACGTCCGCTCAATGGCGGACGTGTTTGTTTTTCCATGCGGCCATTGCCCGCCGGCGCGACTATCCAGATGCGGGGCAGTAGCCGCAGGCGCTCGATCATTTCACATGATTGTCTGCAAATCTTCCAGCCTGCGCGAAAGAGAGGGGTTATGCGGCCAGCTATTTTCCTGGATCGGGATGGCGTCATCATCGAAAATTGCGAGAACTATGTGCGCTCATGGGACGATGTGTGTTTCATCGAGCCGGCGATTCGCGCCTTGCGCCAGATTGCGCCGCTCGACGTGGCTGTCATAGTCGTTACCAATCAGGCCATTGTGGGCAAGGGGCAGATGACGCTGGATGAGGCGACGCGCATCAATGAGCGCGTGGTGAGCGAAGTGCGCCGGCGCGGCGGCCGCATTGACTACGCCTACCTTTGCCCACATGCCGAGAAGGACAATTGCGATTGCCGCAAGCCAAAGCCTGGCATGTTGCTGCGCGCTGCGCATGAACATGACATCGACCTTGCCCATTCATTCATGGTGGGTGACGCCATCAGCGACATGCGCGCCGCACAGGCGGCCGGCGTGCACTGCGCCTTGGTGCGCACGGGCCGCGGCGCAGGCGAACTGGCGCGCTGCAGCGGCGAGATGTGGTTCGATGTTGCCGACGACCTGCTCGATGCCTTCGCTGCTTTTCAGTCGTTTCGCATCGCGGCGTAGCGACGCGTGCAGGAAGGCGGGCAAGTAGCAAAGCAAATGAGAAGGGTGAGCCATCGCCGTGATGGCACAATCACCAAACCCTGATTTCCAAACTCCAAAGGCTATCCATGACTTTGACCCAATTTGTGAACGCATATCGCACCGGCTTCACTGCCGTGATCGACACGATGGATGTAGATGAAATCGAGCGCGTCGTGCAGATGGTGTGCGATGCGTTTGAGCAGGGCCGGCGTGTGTTCATCGCCGGCAATGGCGGCAGTGCAGCCACCGCCTCGCACATGGCATGTGATCTCGCCAAGACCACCCTGGGCAAGGCGCAAGCGCTGCCGGCAAAGCGCGTGCGCGCCATCGCCCTCACCGACAACGCCCCGCTCATCACCGCGTGGGGCAATGACGTGAGCTATGACATCGTGTTTGCCGAACAACTGCGCAACCTCGCGGATGCTGGCGACCTGCTCATCGTCATCACCGCCAGCGGCAATTCGCCCAACATCCTTGAGGCGGTGAAGGCGGCGAAGGCGATTGGTATGACCACCGCCGGCTTGCTCGGCTTCGAAGGTGGCAAGGTCAGGCCCATGCTTGATCACGCCGTCGTTGTGCGCTCATCCCACTTTGGCTATATCGAAGACGCCCACAGCGTCATCAACCATCTCATCACCGACCACCTCAAGAAGTCCGTTCAAACCCCGTAGTTCTGGCGCAAAACAACACAGAACCAGCACGTTCTTCATCGCAGCTTTGCAGCTCTGAGGGCGCAGCATCAGCGCGCATTACACTTGCGGTATGGACATGCGCACGGTCACGGTCAAAAGGGCAAGCCGGCTCGACAAGGCGCTCGCTGCATTGCTGCCCGACCTCAGCCGCAGCGCAGCGCAGAAATTGATCGAGCAGGGGCATGTGCAGGTGAATGGCGTTGGACGGGATGCCGGCCATCGCGTGAAACCAAACGATGTCATCGTTGCGCATGTGCCTGCAGCCGCGCCGGCGTTGCCGCAACCCGAAGCCATTGCGATCGACGTTCTCTACGAAGATGACGACGTGATTGCGATCAACAAGCCGGCGGGCATGGTGGCGCACCCAGGCGCCGGCAACGCGCAGGGCACTGTCGTGAACGCGGTGCTGTCGTACGCGCCGCAAGTCGCCGGCGTCGGCAGCGAGGATCGGCCAGGCATCGTGCATCGGTTGGATAAGGAAACCAGTGGCGTGTTGCTGATTGCAAAGCACGAGGCTGCGCTGCAAGCGCTGCAAGGGCAATTCAAATCGCGCGCCATCAAAAAGAGCTATGTGTTGTTGTGCGTGGGCGAAGTGCAGCCGGCGCGCGGTCTCATTCGCAAGCCCATTGCCCGCGACCCAGGCAATCGCAAGCGCATGGCTGTGGTGGCAAGCGGGCGCGAGGCGCTCACACAGTACGCGGTGCGCGAGGTGTTCAGACTGAAAGACAGCGGCGCGACACGGCGCTACTCATACGTGAAGGCGAACCTGCTCACCGGCCGCACGCATCAGTTGCGCGTGCATTTTGCGTCGATGGGTTTCCCCGTTGTGGGCGATGCAGTCTATGGCGCGCGCAAAGATCCACTAACGAAAGAGATTGCGCCGCGCCAATTACTGCATTCCAGCGAACTGTCGTTCATCTCGCCCTCAAGGGGTGGGGAGATCCAGTTGCATGCGCCGCTGCCTGAAGATTTTCGCCGTGTGCTGGATGCACTGGCCGGCGAAACGACTGATTGAAGTGTCTGCAGCTCTCTCCCCGGCGGGATTGGGGCGGGGAGAGTTCAATTGCTACTCGCCGTCTTCGCTCTTTGCTGCGCGGTCGATGACTTCCTGAGCCACCTTGCTCATGGTGGTGCGGCGTGAGCGGGCGGTCATCTGAATCTGGTGATAGGCTTCTTCCTCGCTGATGCCGGTCTTCATCAAGATGCCCTTTGCGCGTTCGATCAACTTGCGGGCAGTGAGTTTCTCCTCCAACTCATCGACTTTTTCGTTCAACTGGCGTTGACTGCTGAATTGCGCCAGCGCCACGCGCATGGTTGTAATCAGATCGTCGCGCTTTACTGGTTTGGTCAGATAGCCCTGCACCGGCAATTCGGCAGCGCGGTCGAGCAGCGCGCTTTCATTGTAGGCAGTCAAAATAACGATGGGGATGGGGCGCTGGCGCAGGATCTCTGCTGCTGCCTCCAAACCATCGCGAAAGGGCATGCGAATGTCCAGCAAGGCGATGTCGGGTTGTTCACGATGCGCCAGCGTCACAGCTTCCACGCCGTCAGCGGCGCTGTAAACCGTGTGTCCCAACTCAGTCAAAATGGTGCGCAGCCCCATGCGGATGATTGACTCGTCGTCTGCAATCAACACGCGCAGATTCTTGTTGCTCATTGTGTGGTTCAACTCCAGATGTTGTGTCGAGGCCGGCGAACACTTGTTCGCCAGCGTAATGGCAGGCCATCTCGTCGTGGAGTTGCGCGATTATACTGACCTCGACGCGCGCTTTTGGGCATGCGCATCTCACTTTTCGCGCACAATCGCCGGCAGGAACACGCGCTGTGATGCGGTGATGACTCTGAAGCTGCCACCGGCCCATGCGCCACTGCCGAAGTCATTCGCCGCGCGCACGCGCCATTGATACGGCTGATCGCTCGCCGGCAGACTGATCGCGCGCGTGGCGCTATTCACCCATCCCAGATGCAGTGTGGATGTCAATGCGCCGCCGCTCACTTCAACCTCAAATTCATCGCCCTCGCCCTGCCACTGCAACATCACCGTTCCACTGAAGGTGATGCCGGCGTTCAGCGGTGACGTGAGCGTCGGTGTCATCGGCGCCGGCGGACACGCGCCAAAGCACGCGATGATCGATGAGATGTCGCCGGCCAATCCCGCTGCAAGCGCGTCCACATCATTCACATCGCTTGCGCCGGCCACGCGTCCACAAGTGCCGCGCAGGTCTGGCTCGCTGCACAGCACCACGCCCACACCGGCGTCCACGTGCAATGAGCGCGCCTTGTCATCGAAGTTCACACTTGCAAGTTGCGTGATGGTCTGGCTGCTGCTGAAAGCTGCGCCGGCACGGTTTACGCCATCGAATAATGTGTAATTCCCGGGTGGCGCAGGCTGCCAGCGCACGCGGCGCGTCGCCCAGGTTGCACCGACGCCGTTTGCTCGCACTTGCACAAATATCTCGTGATTTTGCCAGGCTGCATCCAGGCTGAAAGTTGTGCTCAGCGCGCTGGTGCTAACCTCGGTGATGGGGTTGTCGCCGTTGGCGGTCTCGCTCACGCGCGCTGTGTAGCCGCTGAGCGCGCAGCCGCTCACTGCGCTCCAGGATGCTGTGATGGTTGTTGCGGTGATCGTCGCGCCTTCCGCCGGCGCCTGCATCTCAGGTGCGGCGCAGGTTGGCGCGCCATCATTTTGTGAGGTGATCCATGCGCCGGGTGCAAGCGCGAGCCAGGCCGATTCATCGAAGTCAACCTGCGTGATGCTGCTGGCCGGCGGCCATGGTGCGACGTTGGGGTTGGCTGGGTCGGTCCAACTTGCAGGGATGGCGCTCGACGCCATGTAGTGCAGATGGGTGCCGCAGGCGTAGCCAGTCGCACCTTCCACGCCGATCTTCGCGCCGGCGCTGATCACATCGCCCACCTGCACTGGCACGCTGTTGTATGCCAGATGCACATACCAGCTGTATTCGTTTGCGCCATGCCGAATCACGACGATGTTGGCCTGCTTCCACACGGTGCTGAAGTTTGCGCCATCACAACTGCCGTTGCTGCTGCTCTCCTTGACGAAGATGACCGTGCCGGCTTTGCTCGCCACCACGTCACCCGCTGCAGCCAGTCCCTGAATGTCGAAGTCGACCTGGCTGGCATGACCGCTGCCATCACGCTGCGCGACGAAGCCCTGCAAGCCTTTACGCCAGGGCAGGCGATGGCCGGTCAGGTTGTTCGTGGCAAGGGGGTGAACGCCGGCGACGGGCTGCGCGATGAGGTCTTTGGTGGGCAGGTCAAGCAGCGTCGCCGGCATCTGCGCCAGCACTGCGTTGAATGGGGTTGCGTTTTGGGATGACCCGACCGTCACGACCCAGGCCGCATCGGTGAAGGCCGCAACCAGCGGCACGAAGCTGTGTGATGGCCGACCAACATCACGCAAGGCCGGCGTGGCGATGGCATAGGCCCACGTGCCGGCGGTTTCTATTTCACCGAGGGCGTAGATCTCACCGGCAGACTGTTGGTTGATGGCGTCGAGCGCGGCGATGAAAGCCGGTGTGGGGTCGGGCGGTTGTGCGTGTGCGGCGGTCGGGTGCGTGAGCAGCGAGCAGCACAGCGCCAGCGTGAGCAGGCTGGTGAAGATGCGCATTCACCAACCAAACTAATCAATTTTGCAAAGTCATGCTTGCTTTATCTTGTTCGAATGACAAACTCTCGCTGGCGTAGGGCGAGCGTTATTCTGTCACCCACACACGCACCTCATCCAGACGCCGGCGGCCACGCGCCTTGCCGTCATCGGCTGGAAAGCCAATCGTCAGCAGCGCTTGCGGCTCCCAATCTGTCGGCAACCCCAGCGTCTGCACGACGACCTCTGGGCAGAACAGCGGCGCACACATCCAGCATGCGCCGACCCCCAACTCGGTTGCCTTCAGCAATATGTTTTGCAGCGCGGCAGCGACGGCCTGGCCGGCCATCCATCGCTCGGCAGCGTTGCGATGGGCATCGGGATACACATCCATGTCGCGCATCGTCAAGCACGCGACAATGCACACGGGTGCGCTGGTGATGCGCTGGTGCGAGCGCGCCACGTCCTTCTGGATCACATCTGCCGGCGCGCCATCAGCCTGCAAATCGCTGCGCAGTTGCGCGCCCATCGCAGTTGCCAGCCGCGCGCGCGCATCACCCATCACTACTGCAAAGCGCCATGGCTGGCGGTTGTGCGGTGAGGGGGCGAGCGTGCCGGCCTCGATCAACGCGTCGATCATCTCGCGCGGCACGGGCTGATCGGTGTAGCGCCGGATCATGCGTCGTTCAGCCATATAAATCTGACTTCGGTGCGCGGATGATTTCGGCGGCGGAGCCGTCGCGCTGCGTGAAGGAGAGGCCGCGCAGCAGAACCGCCGGCACACCCTCTGCCGCCTGCCCCATCAATAGCGTCGCAGCGCTCGCAACCATGTCGGCCAGGCCGATCTCGGTGTGTTGCAGGCGAAAACCAAACAGGTCAGCGCGCCCGCGCCAATCTTCCACGCCGGGCATGCCGGCGACGCCAACCGCCACCCCAACTGTGCCGATGCGATGTGGCCGGCCATGACTATCGACAATCACCACTGGCAGGCGCACACCCAATTGCTTTTCCAGCTTCATCAGCAGGTCGCACGCGCTCGCGTCGGGGTCCTGTGGCATCAGCAGAATGGCATCTGGGTCGGCCGCAACGTTTGAATGATCGATGGCTGCATTCGCCGAGACGAAGCCGAGCCGATGTCGGGTGATCAGCACATTTGGCCCCATCCGTGAGATGCCGGTCGACTCGCGCAGGATCACTTCGACCAGGCGCGGATCTTTTTTTGTGATGCCGGCGACTTCGATGGCTTGCGCGCTCGGCGTCACATCGCGCAGGCTCATGAAGCGCCCTTCTGCCTTTGACACGACCTTCGACGTGACGACCAGTGCATCACCGGCAATGGGTTGCAATGGCTGCAGTGCGCCGGCCAGCATCGCTGCCAGGTCGTCGCCGGGCTGGATGATGGGCAGGCCGATGAGGGGAATAAGCTGTAGCAATTTTTGGATGAAGGAGGTTGACCTGCGATCGCTGCAGCGCAGCCTGGCAAGGCGCGAGCATCGCGTTGCAATTCAACATTCAATGGTTGGACTATGCGCCGGTGATGCGAATGCCGGCGCCCTTCACCTTGTGGCGCTTGTTGATGCCGAGCAAGATCGGCGTGAGGCCTTCGATGACGACGGCGTTGTCGAGCGGGCCGGCATCCCACGATTTCATGCCGGCGTCCTTGACCAGCGCCATGCCGGCCTGCTTTGCGCCCTCGTCATCGCTGCATACCAGCACATCGCAATCGATAGCGGCGTCCAGCTTTTTAAGGTGCGTGGCAGAGATGTTTTGAAATGCCGCGACGACCTTCACTCCATCGCCGAGCAGCGTCTGCGCTTCCTTTGCCGCCGAGCCGCCGGCCGGCACCATCACGCGCAGAAAATCATCCGGATTCATCGGCACGGTCACATCCACCAGCACCTTGCCTTGCAGCGCGCCCTTCAGGCCGGCGAGGGTGTGCTTGTGCGCGTTGTAGGGCACTGTCAGCACCGCAACTTCTGCGTGTTGCGCGGCGCTCGCGTTGTCCGCGCCGGCGATCTTCGCCTCACCCAGCATCAAATTCAACTCTTCAGCCACGTGCAGCGCCTTCTCTGCATCACGCGAGCCAATCACTACTTCATGGCCGGCGTGCGCCCAGCGCAACGCCAACCCTGATCCTTCCTTGCCGGTCCCGCCCAAAACTGCGATCTTCATCGTTCTCCTTGACAAGCTTGAATCTGGCATGCCAGTCCGTTTGTGGTGCAAATCATACCGTTGAGCAAGATAACCTTGCTCACATGAATTTCTAACGCAGACCAGTAGAATAGCCCGCGAGAAGCAGTACAAGCTTGCACAAGCATAGTCGTAAACATGGAGGCAGAAAATGGCATATGGACCTGTTGAACTCGTCGTCATCAAATTTCCTGGCAACCAGTTCAAAGGCGAAATCGTCCCCGAGTTGAAGAAGCTCGTCGATGCAGACGTTGTTCACATCATTGACATCCTGTTCGTCAAGAAGGATAGCGCCGGCAATGTGATGGTGCTGGAGATCAACGACGTGGACGACGAAACGAACGAGTCGTTCGGCCCACTCCTCACCGGCCTGGCCGGCATCCTCAGCGAAGAGGACGCAAAGACCTGGGCGGCCGCGATGGAGCCGAATTCATCTGTCGCGATGATGTTGTTCGAGAATACCTGGGCTGCACCGTTCATGAATGCGGTGCGCAGCGCCAGCGGCGAGGTGCTGTTGAACGAGCGCATTCCACACAGCGTCATTGAGGAATTGGAAGCGGCCTAGCCCGCTACATTGTGCCAGGGCACAAGGAGAGAATAACAATGCGAAGAAGAGTCGTAGTTGCACCCCCGCGCAGAGGCCCCGGATTGATCGGCACGATGGCGCGCACGGCGGTGATCGCCGGCACAGCCACCGCCACGGCAAACGCTGTGAATAGCCGACAAGCAGCCGGGCAGCAGGCCGCTGCGCAGCAACAGGCCGCACAACAGCAACTTGCTGCACAGCAGGCGCAGATTGAGGCGTTGCAGACGCAGCAGTTGCAAGCGCAAGTGGCTGCGCAACAGGCGCCGGCGCAAGTGGCTGCGCCGACAGGCTTGACCGATGAGAAGATTGCCCAGCTGAAGAAACTGGCTGAATTGCAGCAGGCCGGCATCCTCACCGAAGAGGAATTCGCCACGCAGAAGGCGCGCATCCTCGGCAGTTAGCTCGTCTGTCGCTAGGCAGCTCTTGCCAGTCAAACCTCGCAGGGTTTCAAAGCCATGCGAGGTTTTTTTCTGTCGGCCGGCTTTCATTCATGAAACGCCCGCTCAATCACGTCTTCGATGGGCGGATCTGCGATCGTCAGGTCGAGCACGGGTTGCTCAGCCAGCAGACGCGCAGTGATCGCCGGCGTGTCCTCAGCCTTCACCTGCAACATCACCTTGCCCTCATCCTCGCTTGGCATCACCAGGCCGTATGCGCTCATGTCGCACGACTGGCATTCAGCCAGCGCCACGCCAATGAGCTTGTAAGGCGCGATGCGATGTGAAAGGTCGGCGATGGCGCCGTCGTATTTCAACTGGCCGTGATGGATGATGATGATGCGTTCGCACAGCGCGGTCACATCGGCCATGTAGTGACTGGTCAGAATGATCGTTGCGCCGTTGCGCTGGTTGTATTCCTTCAGGAAGCTGCGGATGCGCACCTGCGCGCCAATGTCGAGACCGATGGTCGGCTCGTCGAGAAACAACACTTGCGGCTTGTGCAGCAGCGCAGCAGCCAGCTCGCACTTCATGCGCTCGCCGAGCGACAGGTTGCGCACCGGCTTGCGGATGATTGGCGATAGTTCCAGCAACTCATCCAGCTCTTTCAGCGTTGCCTTGTACTCGTCATCGGGGATGCGATAGATTGCCTTGTTGAGCAGGAACGAATCGGCGGCGGGAATGTCCCACGAGAGCCGGTTGCGCTGACCCATGACGAGCGTGATGCTGCGCAGGTAATCGTTGTTGCGCTGCCAGGGCGTGAAGCCCAGCACGTTGGCCCTGCCGGCGGTGGGATGAAGCAGCCCCGACAGCATCTTCAGCGTGGTGGTTTTGCCGGCGCCGTTTGGCCCCAGAAAGCCAACCACCTCGCCGCTGCTGATGCGAAAGCTCACGTTCTGCACGGCTTTCACATCCTTGAAAGTGCGCTTGAAGAAGCCCTTGACCGATGCCGAGAAACCGCCCTCGCGGTCGGTGACTTTGTAAGTCTTGCTCAGGGTTTCGACCACGATGGGATCGGTTGAAGTCATGCGATGATTATAGGTGGAGCAACCATGCAAGCAGCCATTGATTTCGGCCTGACCAACATCGATGTCGTCATCGCGACGCATCCCTTTGACGGGCAGATTGAGCGATCGGCGTTGGCGCCGAGCCGCCGGCGCGTGGATGAAGCGCAACTGCGCCGCGCGCTCGATGCCCTCAGCAGCACCCCGCGCGACTTCGATCGCATCTGCGTCACCGGCGGCCAGCACCGCAGACTGCCGGATGAAATCGACGGCGTGCCAATCGTGAAGGTCGGTGAGATCGATGCGATTGGGCGCGGCGGGGTGGCACTGGCCGGCGCACAGGAGGCGCTGGTGGTGAGCGCCGGCTCTGGCACGGCGATGATCGCCGCGCGGCAAAGCGGCTGCCATCACGTCACTGGCAGCGCCGTCGGCGGCGGCACGCTGCTCGGCCTGTGCCGGCTGCTCATCGGCACGAGCGACCCACAGGCGATCAACGACTTCGCGCTGCGGGGAGATTCCAACAAGGTCGATCTTACGTTGATGGAAGCGACAGGCGGCGCCATTGGCCGGCTGCCGAAGGACGCCAATGCGGTGAACTTCGGTCGCATCGCTTCGCTCGACGAGGATGCGATGCGCTTACTTTCACAGGAGGACCGCGCTGCCGGCGTTGCGGTGCTGGTTGGGCAGGTCATCGCCGTCATTGCCATCAACGCTGCGAAGGCTGAGGGGCTGGACAAGATTGTGGTGGTCGGCCATCTGGTCGATCTGCTGTGCATGCGGCGCGTGCTGAACACGGTCGCCGGCTACTATGGCGCGGATATCAGCGTGCCGGCGATGCCCGGATTTGCCACCGCGCTCGGTGCGTTGCTGGCGTAGTTACGGGGTATACTTTGGGTCTCACGCTACCTTAGCTCAATCGGCAGAGCAATCGCTTCGTAAGCGATAGGTTTCGAGTTCAACTCTCGAAGGTAGCTAGTCAAGGGTCGGAAGCGCTCTCGGTGCTCCGACCCTTTTGCTTATCTTGCCACTTCCCAGGCGAGATGCTGAATCTCTGGCATGATCAGCTTGTCCATCGCCACCTGCACCGCGTTGGGTGAGCCGGGCATGCTCATGATCACACGGCCACGATAGACGCCGGCGGTCGCGCGCGAGAGCATTGCCGCCGCGCCGACTTCGCTGTAGCTCAACATCCTGAAAAGCTCGCCGAAACCAGGCATGGTTTTCTCCAGCTTGCGCGCAATCACGTCGTAGGTTGTGTCGCGCGGGGCGATGCCAGTGCCGCCGGTGAACAGCACCAGCCGCGCTTCGGTCTCGCCGGTGATCTGGTCGAGCAGGTCGCTGATCTGCGCCGGCTCATCCTTCACGATGGCGCGAAAGACCACTTCGTGGCCGGCGCTCATGATGCGATCCGCGATCAGGTCGCCGCCGCTGTCGTTCTCACGCGTGCGCGTGTCGCTCACGGTGATGATGGCGACCTTCACTGGTCCCTGCCTTGCCGCGATCTGGCGATGCTGCTCTGTCGATTGGCTGCTCATG
>JBDHWI010000082.1:0-17862 GCA_039810125.1 Thermoflexales bacterium
GCGCGGCAAGCGCTTGACTATTTCCCCAGCGATGAGGCGCTGCAGCGCATCGCTGCCAGCGAGGGCTTGCCGTTCCAGCCTGGGCAAACTTCGATGCATCTGTTCAGGGCGCGCGTTCATGCGCAGGCCGGCTTGAACAATCGCGCTGCTGCCGGATTGCGCAGTGTCATCGCCAAATGGCCCGAGCGCACCGACGTGAAGATTGCATTGATGCAGACGCTGTGGCGCAAGGCTGCGCGTATCGCTGCGGCAGAGCAGGCGCAGGCGGTATTGGACGAATACCCCTATTGTTTGAACGCGCATCTGCTGATGCTGGAGCTATGGCGCGACGCCGGCGCAAGCGACATGGAGCGAGTTCACCTGCAAGCCATTGAGCAGGTTGATCCCGATCACCGCGCCACGCATGCCATGCTCGGCACACAATCACCGCTGCCGGTGAAGGACGTGCCGGCGCAGCCAACGCAACCCGTCGAGCCGGCAACCACCGATGAAGATCCCCTGGCGCGCGAGGCCTGGGTGGATAGCCTGATGGCGGAATCGAGCGCGCTGCCCAAGCCACTTGAACGGCACAGCGCTACCGCAGATGACACAGCCGATGTGGCGGTCGAAGACGATTCTGTGCATGTCGAGGCTGAGGCCGATGCGCCGGCTGAATATATCTCCTCATTGCTGCCGCTGGAGTGGTCGGCTGCCGATGATTTTTCGGAAGCGCCGGCGCAGGATGATTTTGGGGTGGCGTGGATTGATGGCAATGCGAAGGAGACATTTTCGCCGGCGCGGCCGCGCGCTGCCCAGCCCGACCCAAACGATGGCGTGCCAGCGGAATTGCCTGCGCTGGAATGGGAAAGCGCAGGTGATGAAAGCGTGCCGCGGCAGGATTCTCAAGCCGAGGTTGATGGCGATGCCGTTTCGACAGAACTGCCGCCGAGCGCGGGTATGCCAGATACGGCGACCTCGGCTCATGACGCCGGTGCGGTGAGTGAGACACCGACTACTGCCGCTGAAGGGCAAGCCGCGCCAACGCCGGCGCCTGCCGAACAAGCGCCGAACATCGTGTCGACTCAGCTGCCTGACAGTGCGTTGCAACAAGATCAGGTTGAAGTGCAAGCCGAGCAGGTATTGCAGGGCGAGGCGCAGCCGGCGATGCCGCAACTCGCGCCGGCGCAAGAAACGCCTGCTCCTGCAAGCGAAGTTTCTGCCACTGCCATCGCGCAGACAGCGCCGGCGCACACTGCAAAGGACGCGGCAGCCGAGCAGTCTGTTGTTGGTGAGCAAGCCGGCGATGCGCAAGAGGCATCCGTCTTCAAGGCGGTTGCAGCTGTCACCGCCATCGGCACGACGGCGAAACGGCGCGCAAAGAGAGCTGCTGTAGAAAAGGCTGCGCCGGCCGAAATACCAACTTCGGCTCAACCCGTCACACCTGTGACGCTGGCGGTTGAGCCACCTGCAGCGGCGCGCACTGCGGCTGAGCCAGCGGTGGTTGAGCCACCTCACGCGAAGGGCAAGGCCAAGCAGGAATCCGCCGGCAAAGCGGTCAAGCAGAAGCCAGCAAAGAAGCCGGTGAGCAAACCGGCCACGCTGGAGACACAAACCGAAAAGGTGCGCAAGACCTACGAGCGCGCGGTCGCGACAGCCAAGCGCGAAGACCTGCCCAAGTTGATCAAGGAATTGAATCAGGCAGCCGAGCGCGACCCCGACAACAAGATCATCTTCGAGCTGCTGGGACAGGCCTACAACCGCAGCGGCGACATCCCTGCCGCAATCAACGCGTATCGCAAGGCGCTGGAACTGGCAGAAGCTGCCTAAAGCTCAGTTATCATTGGCTCCGCAAATTGCAAGGAATTTAGGAGCACAATGGAACGCACATTGATCATCGTCAAGCCCGACGGCGTGCAACGCGCGCTGGTTGGTGAAGTGATTTCACGCTTTGAGCGGCGCGGTCTGCGCCTCGCCGGCCTCAAGCTCATCCAAATCTCGCGCGCCCTCGCCGAAGAGCATTATGCTGAGCACAAAGGCAAGGGCTTCTTCGAAGGCACGGTTCAATTTATGACCTCAGCGCCAGTGGTGGTGATGGTGCTGGAAGGCCCAAACGCCATCGCTGCCGCGCGCCAGACCATGGGCGCGACCAAGCCGAACGAGGCCGCCACTGGCAGCATCCGCGCCGATTTCGGCCTTGACATCTCGCGCAACCTCGTTCATGGCAGCGACAAGGCCGAGACTGCCGAGCGCGAGATCAAACTGTACTTCAAGCCGGAAGAGCTGATTGCGTATCAACGTGCCGGCGACATTTGGCTGAAAGAATGAACAAAGCCCGCACGCGCTTCGCGCCGTCCCCCACTGGTGATCTGCATATCGGTGGCATCCGCACCGCCATCTTCAGTTGGCTGCTCGCGCGCAGCACCGCCGGCGAGTTCTACGTTCGCCTCGAAGACACCGATCAGGAGCGCTATGTGGCCGGCGCTGCCCGCCGCATCATGCAGTCTTTCGATTGGCTCGGCATCGATCTGGATGGCGGGCCGGATCACGCCGAGTTGGCGACGATGAAGGCCGATGAGGATTACGCCGGCGCGCTGGTCGACGGCGAAGCAAAAGGCGTGCCCGGACCATTTGTGCAAAGTCATCGCCTGCCGATCTACAAGCAGTGGTCGGAGTGGCTGGTGGAGCATGGCTTTGCCTATCGTGCCAACGAGACGCCGGAAGAGTTGCAGCGCATGCGTGAGGCGGCGCAGGCACAGAAGCAAACTTTCGTCTTCCGCGAAGAGATGCGCATCCGCACCGACATCCAGCCGGATGAGCCGCACGTCATTCGCATGCGCGTGCTGCCGCGCGATGGCCGCGTGGAGTTCGACGATCTGGTAAAGGGGCATGTCGGCTTCGAGAATGCCAACGTCGACGATCAGGTGCTGTTGAAAATGGACGGTTTCCCCACCTATCACCTCGCCGTCGTTGTGGATGACCATCTGCAGGGCGTGACGCACGTGCTGCGTGGTGACGACTGGCTGCCGAGCGCGCCGAAGCACGTGCTGCTGTATCGATACTTCGGCTGGCCGCAGCCAGCGTGGGCGCATGTGCCAAACGTGCTTGGCACCGATGGCAAGAAGCTGAGCAAGCGGCATGGCGCGCAGAGTGTGTTCGAGTTCCGCGATCAGGGATACATCCCTGAGGCGTTGATCAACTTTCTCGCCCTGCTGGGCTGGGCGCCGGGAGGCGGCGATGAGCAGAACGTGTTCACGCGCGCAGAGCTGTTCGCCAAGTTCAGCATGGCCGGCGTTGGCTCATCGCCGGCGGTGTTCGACTACAACAAGCTTGACTGGCTGAATGGTGTGCACCTGCGCCGGCTCGAGGTTCATGACCTCGCGAATCGGCTGATCCCCTTTCTGGAGAAGGAGGGCATTGCCATCGACAGCGATGCCAGGCGCGAGATGCTGGTGAAGATCGCGCCGCACATCAGCGAGCGCATCAAGAAGCTGACCGAGGCTGCGCCGCTGGTCGATTTCTTTTTTGCCGACATCGCAACGCCGCCGGCGGACATGCTGATCGGCCCGAAGATGGAGAAGCACCTCTCACTGCACGCGCTGCGCACCAGCATCGCGCTGATTGAGAAGGTGACGCCATTCGACGACGCCACGCTGGAGAAAAGCCTGCGCGACCTGTGCAACGATCTGCAACTCAAGCCGAATCAACTGTTCAGCATCATCCGCAACGCAGTAACAGGCAAGAGCGTGACGCCGCCACTGTTCGCTACGCTCGCCATTCTGGGCCGTGAGACAGTGCTTGAACGGCTTGCGCGTGCCGAAAAGCAGTTGCAGGCAGGGTAAAACTGTCGCGGGAGCAGTCAGCGGTCGCTCCCACAACACGTCAAATCAAAACCCGATTCCCCTGAGCTTGCCGAGGGGGAAATCGGGTTTTGGATTTTCATGGCGTCGCCGAGAAGCTGATGTCGTCGATGAATACGCTGCTCGAAGGTAAGTGCGTCGAGTCATCGACGTGAACGACGAAGGCAAGCGTGATCTGTTTGCCGGCATGCGCGCTCAGGTTCAAGCTGCGCTTCACCCACGGGCTATAGCTTGTAGAGTTGCACACACCGACCTTGCTGCCGGCCACCTCGGCGCCGTTCGCCAACACGCGCACGTAATCATTTGCGCAATTGGTCTCGCCGCCGTAGACGATTTGGTAGAACACCAGATGGGGTTTGTTCGCCGGCACTGTCACGACCTGGCTCAAGCTTGCATCTTCGGCCACGCCGGCGGCATAACCACCCATCCACGCCACCCACGCACCGCTGTGCGGGTTGAGATTCAGCGGCAGGTTGGGTGACCCACCTTTTCGATAAATCAGCGGGTCATTGGGGTTTGCAGTTGACGATGCAAGCCAGTCCACCGCGCCGGCTTCAAAATCGCCATTGGCGATCGCATTCGCGCTTACATTCTGGCCAATCGCCGGCACAAAAATGCGCGGCGTTGCACTTAGCAAGCCTTTGGCAAGCGCGACCGCAGCGCCGGCGTTGACAATGCCCGCGCCGCAGGTCTTTGTCGCATCGGCATCACATGCACCATCGGGGAACGGCGTAGCCGTGTTGCGCAGGATGTCCAGCACCTGGGCTGGCGACAGCGATGGATTTGCCGAGAGCATGAGCGAAGCCACACCAGCCACGTGCGGCGTCGCCATGCTCGTGCCATCCAGGTAGTTGTAGATGTTCGCGCCCGGCGCGGTAACGCCGGCGTTGTAGGTGGACAGGATGCCATCGACGTCCGATATGGTGCAAGGGATCGCCGCGCATATTCCGCCCGGCGCGCTGATCTTCACGATGGCGCCATAGTTGCTGTAGGAAGTGCGCTTGCCATTGCGCAGCGTCGCGCCGACGGCAATCACGCCAATACAGTTGGCCGGCGTGGCGTTTGCCGCATTCGCATTGCTGTTGCCGGCAGCCGCCACTACTGTCACACCTCTTGCAAGCACATCATTGATGGCGCTCTGCCACGCCAGCGTGCAGCCACGCGAGACGCCCAAACTGAGGTTGATCACCTTCGCCGGTGTTGGGTTATTCGGCGCGCCGCTCACTGAAATGCCGGCCGCCCAACGCACCGCATCGATGATGTCGGGATCGTCGTTGCCGCACTTGCCCAGCACGCGCACTGGCAAAATCTTCGAGCCCCAGTTCACGCCGGCCACGCCAACGCCGTTGTTGCTGGCCGCGCCGATGGTGCCGGCCACATGTGTGCCATGCCAGGATGATCGTGATGATGGGGTGCAGACATCGCCTGGGTCGCTGGCATCGGCATCGCGGCCGTCGCCATCGTTGATGTAGGCTGGGTCGGAGATGAAGTCATAGCCAGCAAGCGCGCGGCCGGCGAAGTCGGGATGATCAAAGCGAATGCCGGTATCCAGCACTGCCACGACCACGCTCGTTGCACCGGTGGTGATGTTCCACGCCGGCGGTAGATTGATGCCGTAACTGCTGGCCGCCGGCGCAAAATAATGCCACTGCGCGCCGTAGAGCGGATCATTCGGCGTCGCCGTTTCCCCTTCAGGACCTACCTGCATCGCCTGCATGTGCAGCACAGGTGAGGCATATTCCACCTCCGGCAATTGTGCGATGTTGTCGGCCATCGCCTGGGCATCAGCTTGTGAAACAGCATGTGGCAGCCGCAACACATGCGCCTCGCCAGACATTGGCCGCTCGTAGGTCAGCGCCATGCCGGCAGCCGCGCTCAGCGCGTCCATCACAGCCACACCCAGCACCTGTGCTGTTCCGGGAGATGGATTTTGTGTGGGCGCGTGGAGCTTCACGATGACGCCATCAGTGGTTGCGGCGCTTTTCTCCGCCGGCGGCAGCGGCTTGGTGTCATCGGGCAGGGGCGATTGGGCAAGCGCCGGCTGAGCCAGCGTCACCAGCAGCGATGCGATTACAGAAAGGACAGCGACTTTTTTCATGGTCTCATCGATGCAAACAGTTGAAAAACGGCCTCGATGAATCAGCGATGTGAGCAGCCGCAATCCTGCAAATCTGCCGCCCAGAGATAGGTTCAGGGCGGCGAACACGCGGCCTATTCTATTCAGCCGCCCGCTGGTCTGCCCTGCGACTCAGCAATGCTTTATCTGCGAGATTGCCCAGAGTGCGTGGCTCCGAATGAGCGGCTCTTCATCATCAGCAAGCTTGCGCAGCGCCGGCAACAGCCCCGCATCGCCCCAGTTGGCCGCAGCCACGCAGGCATTGCGCAGCAACCCGCGTCGCTTGGCTCGCACGATCGGCGTGCCTTTGAAGCGCGCGTTGAAGCCGGCGCGGTCGAGTGACAGCACGTCATCGAGCTTCGGCGCAGCGCGATTGAAATCGATTGGATAAAACGCCTTGCCGAAGGCCTGAGGGGATGGCCGTGAGAAGCGCCGCACATAGGGGCAAACGTCCTGACAGATGTCGCAGCCAAAAATCCAGTTGCCCATGCGCCGGCGCAGGTCAATAGGAATCTCGCCTTTTAGCTCGATGGTGAGATATGAGATGCAACGTCGCGCGTCCAGCACGCCGGCCTGAGGGAAAGCGCCGGTTGGGCAGGCATTGAGGCAGCGTGTGCAGGAGCCGCAGCCGATTTGGGGTTTTGGATGTGTCTCCGCAATCTGTGATCTGGAATCCACAATTTCTTCGCCAACCAGCACTGCGCCCAAAAACAGCAGGCTTCCTCGCTGACGGTTGATGAGGCAGGTATTCTTGCCGATGAAGCCAAGGCCGCAGCGCTCAGCCCACGAGCGCTCCAGCACCGGCCCAGTGTCCACATAGGCGCGCGATTCCCTGGCGATCCATTCGCCGAATGCGCGCAACGCTGGCGTGATGATGTCGTGGTAATCCGCGCCCCACGCATAGCGCGCGATGCGTCCGCGCGAGGGATCGCGCAACACATCCGCCGGCACGGCCAGCGTTTCGTAGCTCACACCGACCATGACCACTGTGCGCGTATTTGGCAGGATCAGCGAGGGGTCGAGGCGCTTGGCGACGGCATCTTCGCGCGCGAGGTAACCCATCTCGGCGTGGTAGCCGGCGGCCAGCCAGTCGACGAAACGCTGCGCGCCAGGTGCGGGGCCGGCCGGCGCAAACCCGATCAGGTCGAAGCCTAATTCGGTGGCGCGCTCACGGATCAACTCGGCCGATAGCATGCTAATTTTGAGCGATGAAATTTGAGTTTTGAGCGGCGCTCGCGTCGTAGGTGTTCAACTTTCAGAATGTGCCATGCAACAGCTATAGCACCCGTCTCGCGCCGGCGTGCAACAGCGCCGCGCGAATCTCGTCGGCCTGTTGCGCATCGCGCGCCAGCGCAATCATATTGCCGCCGCGCCCGCCACCGCTCATCTTCGCGCCCAGCGCGCCGGCCTCGCGTGCTGCATTGCACAGCACATCCAGCGCCTCACAGCTCACGCCGATCTGTTGCAACAGCACATGGTTCACATTCATGGCATGCCCCAGCATCGCCATCTCGCCCTTCTCCAGCGCCTCGCGCGCAATGCAAACCAGCGAGGCGATCGCGTTGAACAGCTCTTCCATGCGCTTGGGGTCATGCTCCCACAGCGCGCGCACATCACCCACTGGGATGCGCGTCGGTGTGCAGGCGCCGGTGTCGCCAATGACGAGCGGCAGCATGTCGCGCACATTCAGCATGCGTGGTGCGCTGCCCTTCACAAACCACACCGGCTGCTCGTAGGCCACCACTGTGTCATCGATGCCGCTGGGCGTGCCGTGGTGGATCTTTTCAACCTCATGCGCCAGCGCGCTGACCTCGCGCGCGCTCAATTCAAAATCGAAGAACGCCGCGATGGCGCGCGCCACCGCGATGGACACAGCTGCGCCACTGCCCAGATTTGCGCCAACAGGGATATCGGATGTGATGCTGATCTCGGCCTGCGGTGGCGCCTGCTTCAGATGTGCCAGCGTCAATTGCGCAATGCGCGCCAGCGGGTTGTGTGTCTCGCCGGAGAGATCGCCGGCGGCGATAATCTCATTCACGTCCGGCGCGTGGATGATGAATGGGCGCGAGGTGGCAACAATGCGGGCGCGCACCCGCAACGCCGGCAGCGGCAGTGCGATGGCGGGCCGGCCGTACACCACGCTGTGCTCGCCGCACAAAATCACCTTCGCGCACGCGCTGCGCTCGATCGGTTCGCTCATCGGGTTTGCCCTTGTGTGAAGAGCATTGTAAAACCGCCCTGCATGACTCCGACGCCCGCATCGCAAAAAACCTCGGCCTATCGCCGCTTCGAAACCCAACTTGCCGGCGTGATTGAGCAGGGTGTCCGGCGCAACATGCGCATCGAGATCGCCAGCGCCGTGCTGTACGGCTTGTTCTACGCAGCGCTGTTGTTTTTGCCGGCGGTGCTGACCCGCATGGGCGCGTCGCCGGCAATGATCTCGCTGTATCTCTCGCTCAGTTACCTCGGCCATATCTCCAGCCCGCTCAGCCTCGCCTTCGTGCGGCGTATTCGGCCGTTGAACTTCACGGTGGCGGCGTGGATGATTGGCCGGCTCAGCTTCATGCTGGCCGGCCTTGCCACCAGTTCGCTCATGCTGGTGGCGCTTGGCACGGTCATGTGGTTGCTGGAATTCATCCCGAATCCCATTTATGCGCGCATCGTGCAGTCGATCTACCCCATCCGCAATCGCGGCAGGATCTTGTCATTGGTGCGCTTCGGCATGGCGCTCACGCTGTTGATCTTTACGCCGCTGGCGGGCTGGGCGCTCGATCACCTGACGTATCACATCGTCTTTCCGATCGCCGCCCTCTTTGGCGTTGCATCGGCGCTGGTTTTTCGTGCTGTTCGCATGGATCACGAGCCGGCGCCGGCAGCCACCGCGCAACGCCAATCGACCGCGCATGCGTTGCGCACGGTGCTGCGCAACAGGCCCTTCATGATTTTTCAACTCGGTGTGGTGCTGTTTGGCCTCGCCGGCCTCTCGGTCAACCCGCTCTTCCCGGACGTGCAGATTAACCGACTCGGCTTGAGTTACACTGACATCGGTCTGCTGGGGTTGGCGCAGTCCATCAGCTGGCTGGCCGGCTACGTGCTGTTTGGCCGCATCATCGACCAGCGTGGCGCGTTGTTCTGCACGATGCTCACATTTGGCCTGCAGGCCATTGCCCCGTTCACATACGCCTTCGCCACCACTGGCTGGATGCTGCTGCCGGCGTTCATCGGGCTGGGGCTGGTGTCTGCCGGCGCCGACCTGGGTTTGACCAACAGCATGCTGGAGTTGGCCGAAGAGGGCAGAACGCAAGAGTATGCCGTCACGCAATCCATCGTTATCGGCACGCGCGGCGTTCTCGCGCCGTTCATCGGCGTGGGACTGCTGGCGATGGGCGTGTCGCAGTCGCTGGTGTTTGTGCTGGCCGGCGTAACTGCGCTGGCCGGTGCGTTCATCGTCAACCGCGTGCGACGCAAACAAACGACGCGGGTCAGTTGAAAGTTGCGCCGCTGATTTAAGGCAGCTTGACCGCCTGAGTACAATCTTTGCAAATGGTTGCCGGCATTGGGAGCGCGACCGCACTCACCACCGATCCCCACGTGAGGCAGATCGATCCGTGGCGCGATGGTCGCGCAGTCGCCAACCTGCTCGAAAGCGCCTTCCACGAAGAGATCATCGACGACACCGGCCAGCGCCTCATTCAGGCGTTGCGCAACTACGGCATGTTTGATGCGCTTTCGTTCGGTCTTGGCGCCGGCTTTGTGTGGGTGGAAAACGGCCAGGTCGTCGGCAACGCTTCGGTGCAAAAGAATTTCATGCGCCGCGACACGTGGGTGATCGGCAATGTCGCCACTGCGCCGGAACAGCGCAATCGCGGCATTGGTCGCGCGGTAGTCGAAGCGTGCATTCGCTATGCGATGAATCGTGGCGCGCGCTTCGTCGCTTTGCAGGCCGATGCAACAAATGCGCCGGCGCTGCATCTCTACCAAAAGATCGGCTTCGAGCGAGAAGGTGAGGTGTCGCACTACATGCGCCCCTCGGTGCGCGCGCAGCCGGCGGGCAACACACCGCCCAATCCGGCCATTCGCAATGCGCGCTGGCAGGATCGGCCGGCGGTGTGGGCGTTGGCCATGCGCAACATGCCTGATGCGCTGACGTACGCGGAACCGCATGACACAAGCGCATATAGGCTTGGCCTGCGCTGGTCATTCATGAATGCGCTGAACGGCAACCCTGAGCAATGGCTGGTGATGGGGCCAGCGCGGGCTCAAGTCCTCGCCGGCGCCGCCCGCACCCGCGTGAACCTGGATGGCAACAATCACTTCGTGGAATTGCTGTTGAGTGATGACACCGCCGCAAGCGACGGACAGGCGCTTCTGCGACGCGCGCTCGCGCGGTTTGATGAGTACGCCGCCAAACCGATCTATGCGACACAATCGCATCCGCATGAAGCAGCGCATGCTGCGCTGCTCAGCGAGCGCTTCCACCTTGCGCGCACCCTCGTTCATATGCGGCTCAGCCTGTGATGCTGCGTGACGATCGCCAGTTGCCTTGCCAATAGCGATCATATTTTTGTCGTGTAGATTTAAGCACTATGCCTGAATTGCCAGAAGTGGAATCTGTGGCGCGCCGGCTGCGCGAGGGACTGGGTGCGCCGGCGCTGATCGGTCGCACCATTCTCAGCACGCGCGTGTTGTGGCCGCGCGAAGTGGGCAACATGGATGCGCAACGCTTCGAGCGCGAAGTCGCCGGCCTGCGCGTGGAAGCCATCCGCCGGCACGGCAAATATCTCATCTTCGATCTTGTCGCCCAAAGCCGCCTGACTATGACGATGCTCGTTCACCTGCGCATGAGCGGCCGGCTGGATGTGGTGCCGCAGGACGAGGCGTTCACCAAGCATGCGCGCGTGGTATGGCTGCTGGATGGCGGCCTCGCGCTGCGCTTCGATGATGCGCGCAAGTTTGGCCGCGTGTGGTTGGCCGGCAACCCGCACGAGATAACCGGCAAGCTCGGTCCCGACGCGCTGGATGTCACCTGTGACGAATTTGTAGCGGCAATTCTTGGCAAGCGTGGCGCACTCAAGCCGGTGCTGCTTGATCAGACCTTCATCGCCGGCGTTGGCAATATTTATGCCGACGAAGCGCTGTACCTCGCGCGCCTGCATCCCAAACGGCCAGCCAATACGTTGACTGGAACCGAAGCGGCCGCGCTTTATGCTGCCATCCAGCAGGTGCTGCGTGAGGGCATTGCCGCAAATGGGGCGAGCTTCGATTGGGTCTATCCGGGCGGTAATTTTCAACACAACTTCAAGGTGTATGGCATGACTGGCAGGCCCTGCGCCAGTTGCGGCCAACCCATCCGGCGCATCCTCGTTGGTCAGCGCAGCACCCATTTTTGCCCTGATTGCCAGCCGTTGGAAGCAAAGCGCCGGCGCGTCACTTCTGCCGGCTAAGCGTTTTGCCTCACACTCGCCTCAACTTCACCACCAAAAGCTATCTCACCGCGCAGCGCAGCCACAGTTGCGCGCATTTGATAGCTTTCACTTTCTAGAATCATCACTGTTCTAGTGGCGAATGAGCCTTGCACCTTGTCTGGTGCACGATTTTATACATAAGTTAACCCAAAGCAATTTGGGAAATACTTGGGAAAACAATGGGATACATGAAACCCCTTAGACCAGTCGGTCTTGTTGGTTATGGCGCGTATGTGCCACGCTATCGACTGGTGTCGCAAGATGTGTCAGATTTATGGACGGAAGGCAACGCCATCTCGCCTGTGCGTGAGAAGGCGGTGCCAGGGTTGGATGAAGATGTGGCGACGATGAGCATGGAGGCGGCGCGCAATGCGCTTGCTCGTGCATCAGCCATCAGCCCGCACTTTGGCCCCAGCAAATTGGGCGCGGTGTGGGTTGGCAGTGAGTCGCATCCTTATGCCGTGAAACCGACTAGCACGATGGTGGCTGAAGCGATTGGCGCGACGCCCTACACGCAGGCTGCCGACTGGCAATTCGCGTGCAAGGCCGGCACGGAAGCCCTGCAAGCTGCGATTGGCTTTGTTGGCAGCGGCATGGCCGAGTACGCGCTGGCGATTGGCATGGATGCGGCGCAAGGCCGGCCTGGTGACGCGCTGGAATACACTGCCGGCGCCGGCGGCGCAGCTTTCATCGTTGGCCCGGCGCAATATGCCATTGCCGAGATCGAAGGCTCGCTCTCTTACGTCACCGATACGCCGGACTTCTGGCGCCGGCAATACGAGAAGTATCCTGAGCACGCGGGCCGCTTCACCGGTGAGCCGGCCTACTTCCACCACATCACATCGTCGACGACGCAACTGATGCGCGAGATGCAACTCACGGCGGACGATTTTGCATTTGCCGTGTTTCACCAGCCGAACGCCAAGTTTCCAATGAAGGTCGGCGAGGAGTTGGGTTTCCGGCGCGAACAGTTGAAGCCCGGGCTGCTGGTGAATGACATCGGCAACACTTACGCCGGCTCATCCGTTATTGGCCTGACCGCCATTCTGGACATCGCAAGGCCAGGTGACCGGATTCTGGTGGCATCGTTTGGCAGCGGCGCCGGCAGCGATGCGTTCTGTCTGCAGGTGAAGGCCGGCGCGCCAAAGACGACTGCGCCATCCACACAGGATTACGTCAAACGCCGCAAGCAAGTGAGCTATGCGGAATACACGCGACTGAAGGGCAACTACAAATTGAATTGACGATTTCCGATTGCGGACTGAGCGCAATGCCAATCCGCAATCAGAAATTCAAAATCTGAAATCATGAGGGACGTTTCAATTATCGGGATCGGGCAGACGCCCGTAGGTGAACACTGGGATTTGAGTCTGCGCGAGCTTGGTTTTCAGGCGCTGAACGGCAGCATGCGGGATGCCAAAATCGAGCGGATCGACGCGCTGTATGTTGGCAACATGCTGTCGGGCGAGTTGACGCACCAGGAGCATCTGGGCGCGTTGATTGCGGACTTCGCCGGCCTGCGCGGCATCGAGGCAGTGAAGGTGGAGGCAGCCTGCGGCAGTGGCGCAGCCGCGTTGCGCATGGGTTACACGGCGGTTGCCGGCGGTCTGCACGACATCGTTGCCTGCGTCGGCGTTGAAAAGATGACCGATCAGCAAGGCGCCACCGTGACCAGCGCGCTGGCGATGGCCGCCGACAGTGATTACGAGGCGCTGCATGGCCTGAGCTTCGTCAGCATCAACGCGCTGCTCATGCGGCGCTACATGCACGAGCACGGCTACAAGAAGGAAGACTTCGCCAACTTCGCCATCAACGCGCACGCCAATGCCGTGAACAACCCGAATGCCATGTTCCGCGCGCCGATCAGTGCGAAGGCGTTTGCCGAGGCCAAGCCGATTGCCGAGCCGATCAACCTGCTCGACTCATCGCCGATTGCCGACGGCGCAGCGTGCGTCATCCTCGCGCCGACAGCGATCGCGCATGAATTCACCGATCATCCCATTCGCGTGCGCGCCACTGCCATTGCCACCGACACGGTGGCGGTGCATGACCGGCGCGACCCGCTGTATCTGGAAGGCGGGGCGATCAGCGCGCAGAAGGCCTATGCCATGGCCGGCGTCGGCCCCAGCGACATGGATCTGTTCGAGGTGCATGATGCCTTCACCATCATGAGCGCGCTTTCGCTGGAGGCCGCCGGCTTTGCGCCGCGCGGCAAAGGTGTGGCGCTGGCACTGGATGGCGAGATCGGACTGAAGGGGCGCGTGCCGATCACCACGATGGGCGGGTTGAAGGCGCGCGGGCATCCTGTCGGCGCAACCGGCATGTATCAGATTGTGGAAGTGGCAGCGCAGTTGCGCGGACAAGCCGGCGCGAATCAGATCAAAAACGCGCGGCTGGGCATGGCGCAAAACATTGGCGGCAGCGGCGCGACCGTTGTCACCACCATTCTGGAAAGAATCTAGCGATCGGGCGATCGCGCCATTGAGTCATTTCAACAATCACTCAGTAGCGCAATTCCCCGATCTTTCAATGGAGAGATAAAGCAATGGAAGTGGCACGATATTGGCGCACGACAGGGCAGCGCTATCAACTGGTGGGCGAGGTTTGCCCACATTGCAACAACAAGATCTTCCCGCCACGTGATGTTTGTCCGGCATGCGAGCAGGAAGCGAAGACACCGTTCATGTTTAGCGGCAGGGGCGAGGTGTATTCATTCAGCACCATCCATGCCGCGCCGGCGGGTTTTGAGAAATTCGCGCCGTACACGGTGGCGCTGGTGCGGCTGGCTGAAGGGCCGCTGGTCACCGCGCAGTTGACCGACGTGGACGAGGACGAGGTGAAGATCGGGATGCCGGTGGAGATGGTCACACGGGTGCTGCGCGAGGATGGCGAGCGCGGCATGCTAGTGTATGGCTACAAATTCCGGCCCTCTAGCGCTCTCGAAAGGGGTGTTCCGACGCAGAGTCAGCCGGCGACGAATCATGCTTCGATCATCGACTATGTTCCAGCGGCGAGCCCAGCGCTTGAGCCGCACCGGAATGCAAAAGAGATGCCAGTGCCGGCGATATAGAAGCTGGGTTGATTGAAATGCGCATACGCGCCGGCTGTTTCTGCCATTGCCCGACTGCGCCCATGAGATTGTCAGTTGTCTTTGACAAGCTATACAATGTCGCTCAAGCGCACAGCGCAGAGATTCATTCGTCGACGATAGTGACAGTTTCAAAACAAGGAGTTTCATCATGACAATCGGTGTTCGCAGTATTCGGGGAATTCAGGAGACGCAGGCTGCCAAGCTCATCGCACAGAAGATCAAGAACAGCGATCTATTGCTCAACGCGGCCACCACCCCGAAGGCACGCGCGACGCTGGCAGCAGCAGCCGGCATGAGCGAACAGGAAGTGCTGGAACTAGCCAACCGCGCCGACTTGGCGCGCGTGAAGGGCATCGGCAAGGTCTTCAGTGATTTGCTGGAGAATGCCGGCGTGGACACTGTGAAGGAACTGGCGCAGCGCAACCCGGCCAACCTGCATGCCAAGCTGGCCGAAGTGAACGCCGAAAAGCAGTTTGCCAAGCGCGCGCCGACCATGGCCGAAGTCACCGATTGGGTGGAACAAGCCAAAGCGCTGCCAAAGATGCTGAAATACTAAAAGCGTCCATTCTGGCCGTTCTGATTGCAAGCAGCAACATCTTCCAGGATTCCATCTGGAACAAAAACCTCACACGCCGGTGTGAGGTTTTTGTGCGCCGTACAATTGTCACATGAGCATCTCGCTTCCTCTGAACAAATATATCGACCACACCGCGCTGAAGCCCGATGCCACGCGCGCGCAGATCGAACAACTGTGCGCCGAGGCTGCGCAGCACGACTTCGCAGCGGTGTGCGTGAATGCGAGCTGGACCAAGCTGTGCGTTGATCTTTTGCGCAAGACCGACGTGAAGGTGTGTGTGCCAGTTGGCTTTCCGCTCGGCGCGACGACGACGCTGGTGAAAATCTTCGAGGCCGATCAGGCCATCGCCGCCGGCGCGCGTGAGATCGACATGGTGATGAATGTTGGCGCGCTGAAGAGTGGCCTGCTCGACTTTGTGCGCGAGGACATCGCCGGCGTATTGCAGGCTTGCCGGCGTTCGCAGCCCTTCGCGCTGCTCAAAGTCATTCTGGAAACTGTGCTGCTGACCGACGATGAGAAGCGACTGGCGTGCCGGCTGTCGCAGGAAGCTGGCGCAGACTTCGTGAAGACCAGCACCGGCTTCAACGGCGGCGGCGCGACTGTCGAAGACATCCGGCTGATGCGCGAGGCGGTGGGGCCGGCGATGGGCGTAAAGGCATCCGGTGGCGTGCGCACGCGCGAGCAGGCGCTGGCGATGATCGCCGCCGGCGCAACCCGCATCGGCACCAGTGCCGGCGTCAGCATCATGCAGGGTGAGGCAACCAGGAGCGCCGGCTATTGATTTGAGGCTGAGCTTTTGCGCGTTTGGGCCATTGCATCATCGGATCCGATGATGCAATGGCCCAATTTGCTTATGGCGCGCTGCCGCGATTCGAAAACACCGTCACCGCGCGCTCGCGCACCACGCTCTGACCGGTGTTGCTGAAGGCTTCGACGCGGTAACCGTAGAAGCCGGTATTTTGCAGGCAGTCCACCACTGTGCCGCTCAGTTGCCCGTTGTCCAGCCGCGCCGAACCATTGCGCGTCACCCGCACAGACACGGCGTTGGTCGTCGTCCAGCTTACCGTAACGCACGCACCGACGGGGATGCTGTCTGGCACGACCGAGAAAGCCGAGATGACAGGCACATTGCCGCCACCACCTGATGATGCCACTGTGATTGAGCGCTGCGCGCGCGTCGAACTGGTCGCGCTATATGCCTCCAGCGTGTAGGTGTTCACGCCCAGCACCTGCGGACAATCCTGCGTGCTGCCGGTAAAAGGCGCGTTGTCCCATAGCACGCTGTTGTTGCGCAGCAGCCGCACGCGATTCACCTGACCGGTCACCTGCCACGACAGCATCACGCACTGGCCAAGCTGAATCTGCCCCTCCGGCGAGATGTTGAAGCTTTGGATCGCCGGCGCTGTGCCGCCCCCGCCAGATGTCACCGTGATCACGATCTGCCGAATCTCGGTGGTGTTGTTGAACTTGTCCACGCGCAGGTTGTAGGTGGTAGTGGATTGCGGGAACACCTGCGCCTGCCCGCCGAATGCCACTGAGCGCGAAGTGGGATCCTCGCCGTTGGCGTAGAAATACACTGCGCGCGCATTCTGCACCTGCCACGTGAACACGACGCGCTCACCCGGCGACACCTGCGCCCGATCGGCAGTGAAAAAGATGTCGCTGGTAGGCGGTGGCGTGGCGGTGGCCGGCCCAACCACCCGAATGCCCACCCACACGCGCGTGCCGAAGTTGCGGCCCTGCGCGTTGCGCATCTGCCAGAAACCCTGATATGTGCCTGGCATCGTTGGCGCGATCATCGGCACATGAAAATCAACCACCTCACCGGGCAGAATATTGCGCCCCATCGCCTGCGGTTGCCCGCTCATGCGCGCAAAGTCGTTGTTGCCGCCGGCGTAGTCGAAGCGATACGCCGTCGTCCAGGTGCAGGTGCCGCTGTTGCGCACCCGCCAGCCTTTGGTAAATGGCTGTCCAGGTGACATGTGCGGCGGGGTGCGCATGTTGTGGTCGTCCAGATTCAGGTCGGCAATATAAGCCATGCCGTCGATGCAACCTGTCGGCGTGGGATCAACTACCGGAAACGGATTCGGCGTGTTGGTCGGCATGGGTGGGATATCGCCGCCTGAGACACCCAGGTATTGCACAATCAGCCGGTTTAGCGTGCCATCGGCCTGCATGGCCATCAGGGATTGATCGAGCGCCATGCGCAAGGTGCTGCCCCGACGCACTGCCACCGCAAGACGCTGTGAGTTCAAACGCTGTCCCACCAACTTGAAGGCGCCATCCTGCGTGACAACGCGTTGGAGCGGCACAAGGTCGCCCACGACCACATCGATGCGCTGGTCGCGCAGGCTGCGCACTGCCTCATCCGCGTTGGTGTACAAAAACAGATTGCTCTCCGGCATCTGACGCGTATCGATCAGCGTGTCGCGCAGCCACGTTTCATACACGCTGCCGCGTTGCACTCCCACCCGTTTGCCGATGAAATCCTGCGCCGAGCGAATGGTGGTGACAGGCGAATTGCTGCGCGCGATAACACCGTCATCACCGATGTAGTAGTAGTTGGTGAAGTCTGCAACCTGACGGCGCGCATCGGTCACGGAAATGGCGGCAGCGGCGGCATCGACCTGCCCCAGGCGCAGCGCATCCAGCACGCCATCGAAGGCAAAATCTTCGAACTGCACCTGCACACCGATGCGCCGTCCCAATTCGCGCATCAAGGCGATGTCGAGACCATCGAGTTGAAACTGCGCAGTGTAGAACGCGAAAGGCGCATA
>JBDHWI010000083.1:0-17629 GCA_039810125.1 Thermoflexales bacterium
AGTGGCCGGCGCAGCTGTCCCGCTGGTGCGGAACAAAATCGAATCAACTGTGCGCGTCGAGGTCATCTCTTCCGTTGGATAGTAATCTTCCCAACTGGTGCCGGTATGGGAGAGTGCGCCATCTACATACACCTTCACGACATCATTACTGGGGCCATCAACAAATTGCATGGTCACTTTGACCGTATGAATCTGCGACCGGTTGAGACCGGTAATGACATCAGTTTGCATAAAGCCGGTGCCTGTGATGTAGTCAAAAAAACTAATGGCCAACCCGTTCCCTGCATCGCGCATCTGCACCCAACTCATGCGCGCGCCATCACCACGATCGGGACTGGCGACAACGGAAAGTCCTGTTTGCTCACTCGCCGGCACTGTTGAGGCGAAATCCCACTGTGCCTCAAAGTAAGGCTGGCGAGTTCCACCAGAAAGCCCGCCATTCAGAGCAGCAGTTTCACCGGCCTCATCGATCAGTGATTTTGAAAAAGTTTGATCACTGAAGCACGATGACGTGACAGCATTTGAAAGTCGCAAGCTCTTTGTGCCGAAACTGACAAGGCCATAGGTGTTATTGACAACCTGATGGTCGTATACGGCGCAGCCAAGAGCAGCTGCACCCAAGCTGCTCCAACCATATTGCGCATGGACAGTGCCAGTGGCAAAGCCCTCGAAATCGATTGTGGTGGAATCCGCGGCGGTGGACTTTAGTGGCGCGCCGGCGGCAAATGATGCGAGTGCGACGACTGATGCGGCGATGATGTGGCGCAAAGCGCCCGAACGAGAACGTTGTGCAGTCATGTAAACCTACCCCCTTGGAGGTTATTGAGATGGAATGGATTTGATTTGGCTGTTCGCTGCGCTCGGCAGATGATGGCGCGCCGGCGCGTCGATCAACTCACGCCGTATATATCAAATTTCTTGCAAAAAGGCAACCATTAAATCAACAACCTTTCTGCATTTCGATATTTTGCAAATGCGCTTATAAATTTTGATGAAGTGAATAACATGTGACCGCTGCTACAAGCGAGCGGGCTGCGTATCCGCGTAATTTCTTGTCCCAGGCGCCATGAGGGCAGCGCGGCAAGCGAGTAGAATGCACGAAACACACGGGGCGATGGCGAAATGGCAGCCGCCGAGGACTTAAAATCCTCTGTTGCGAAAGCAACGTGTGGGTTCGAGTCCCACTCGCCCTATTGCAGATTCACGCAAGAGAAAGAGGACTTGAGTTCTGTCTCTCTTGCAGGCGCTTAATCGCTGCCAACGCCCAACAACTTGAGTTGGCTGTTGACAATCTGCTCACCCTGCCCGCGCTGCACAAAAACATAGCTGCCGTCTGAGCAAAGCTCGCGCGCATTCACGTTGTCGCTCAAGCCGATATCCAGCACCTCCACCTTGATGCGCCGCATCAGTGCTGGATCGCAGATAGGGAAGACGGTCTCCACGCGACGATCAAGGTTGCGCTGCATGAGATCGGCGCTGCCGACATAGATCTCCTCGTCGCCGGCGTTGCGGAAGTAATACACGCGGCTGTGCTCCAGGAAGCGCCCCACGATGCTGATGACGCGGATGTTGTCGCTCAGGTGCGGCACGCCGGGCCGCAGGCTGCACATGCCGCGCACCAGCAGATCCACCTGCACGCCGGCTTGCGACGCGCGATATAGCAGTTCGATCATCGCTGGATCAACCAGCGCATTCATCTTGAATATCAAGCGGCCGCTGCCGTGCCGCATGTGCAGTTCAATCTCGCGCTCGATCAACTCGGTCAGCCGCCGGCGCAGGTTGACAGGCGCGACCAGCAATTCACGGTACTCAGTCTGCTTTGAGTAGCCGGTGAGGAAGTTGAACAGGTCGGTTGCATCCTGCCCAATCTGCTCGTTGCAGGTGAACAAACCGAGGTCAGTGTAGATGCGCGAAGTGGCGGCGTTGTAGTTGCCGGTGCTGAGATGGACATAGCGCCGGATGCCATCCTGCTCGCGCCGCACGACAAGGCACACTTTCGCATGCACCTTGTAGCCGGGCAGGCCATACGCCACATGCGCGCCGATCTCTTCCAGTGCGCGCGCCCACTGGATGTTGTTCTCTTCGTCGAAACGCGCCTTCAGCTCTACCATCGCCGCGACCTGTTTGCCGCGATCGATGGCCTCCATCAGCGCCTCAACGATGGGCGAGTTGGAGCCGGTGCGATACAGCGTCTGCTTGATTGCCAGCACATTCGGGTCGCGGGCCGCGGTGCGGATGAAATCGACCACCGGCGTGAACGATTCGTAGGGGTGGTGCAGCAAGACATCGCCGCGCCGAATGCGCGCAAAGATGTCCTCGCCGTTTTTCAGATCGTGCGGGATGCGCGGCACGAGTGGCGCGTCCTTGAGCGCCGGCAGCGGCAATTTGTATAAATCCCACAGGCAACTCAGATCCAGCGCGCCATCGATGCGACAAACATCATGCTCGGTCAACTTGAGGTTTTCCATCAAAATGGCGCACACATCGTCAGGCATGTCACCGGCCACCTCCAATCGCACCGCAATGCCGAAGCGGCGATCTTGAAGCGAGCGCTCGACACTGGAGCGCAAATCGTCGGCCTCATCCTCCTGAATCTCGATGTCGGCATCGCGCGTGACGCGAAACGGGTATGTGCCGAGCAGCGTCATGCCGGGGAAGAGCGAGCCAATGTTTGCGGCGATGACCTGATCGAGCCAGACGAAATAGCGCTCACATTCGGGATCATCCGAGCAGTCGTTCAGTGGGAACAGACGCGGCAGTGACGGCGGCACCTTGACGCGGGCGAAGCGTTGCCGGCCGCGATCATCCTTGATGACGACAGCGAGGCTGAGACTGAGATTGCTGATGTGCGGGAAGGGGTGTGATGGGTCGAAGGCGAGCGGCGTCAACACTGGAAATACAGCGCGGTGGAAGTATTCGGTGGCATGGGCGCGTTGAGCTTCGTCGAGGTCATCCCAGTTCAGCACGCGCACCCCTTGCTGCGCCAGCAGCGGCTTGACCTCAGTGTTCCAGGTTGTCACATGCTCAGCCTGCAGAGGCGTGACCGCGCGGTTGATTTGCTCCATGATTTGCGCCGGCATCAACCCATCCGGCGAAAGCTCAGTCACGCCGGCCAGCACCTGCTCGCGGATGCCGGAGTAGCGGATCATGTAGAACTCGTCGAGATTGGTGGCGAAAATGGCGAGAAACTTGGCGCGCTCCAGCAGCGGATGCGTGGCGTCTTGCGCCTCTTGCAGCACACGCCGGTTAAATTCGATCCAGTTTAGTTCGCGGTTGAGGAAGTGGGCGTGCGCAGCTTGCGTCGTCATGCAAGGAGATTGTATCGTCAGGCCGTCAAGTCGTCATCAAGCCATTCAGGTCTCCCCATCCTCCTCATCCCTTCGTTCCTTTTCTCCCCTCCTCACTTTCTTCCCTTCCCATATACTCGCCGGCGATGACGATAAACAATCTGCGCTGGCTGGAGCTGGCGATTGAGACGGATGGCGAGCTGGCTGAGGCGATTAGTGAGGCGATTTACCCGCATGTGGAAGGCGGCGTGACACTGGAGCAGGTGAATCGCCGGCTGCATGATGGCACAACCGCCGATCGCTGGGAAGACGAGAGCGCCGCCGGCCCGGTGGTTGTGCGCGCCTATCTGCCCATGGATGACACGCTGGAGCAGCGTCGCGCCAAAGTGGAGGAGGCGTTGTTCTACCTCAACATGGTGCGCCCGATTCCCAAGCCGGCCTACAAGGAGGTGGCGCAGTCGGATTGGGCGAACGCATGGAAGGAGAATTTCAAGCCTCTGCGCATCGGCGAGCGCATCCTGATTCGCCCGACATGGATCGACGATACCGAGGCTGGCGCGCAGGCCGGCGACATCGTGCTGGCGCTCGACCCGGGCATGGCTTTCGGCACCGGTCTGCACCCCACCACACAGTTGTGTCTGATGGCGCTTGAGCGATACATCCGCGTCGGCATGAGCGTGTTCGATGTGGGGCACGGCAGCGGCGTGCTGAGCATCCTAGCGGTGAAACTGGGCGCGCGCGAGGCGCTGGCAGTGGATACTGACGAAGAGGCAGTGCGGGTGGGTCGCGAAAACGCTGAGGCAAATGGCGTGAGCGAGCGCATTCGTGTGATGCAAGGCACGCATGATTCAACCCGCGAGACGTTCGATCTGGTGGTGGCAAACATCCTCGCCGGCGTGATCGTAAAAATGCTGGGCAGTGGCCTGGCCGAACGCGCGCCACTGTTCATCTTCTCCGGCATACTCGACACCCAGGCCGACGATGTGGCGCATGCAGCAAGCGACGCCGGCCTGCAACTCGTTGAGCGTAACAGCATCGCCGATTGGGTTTGCCTCGTATTCAAGAAGCGTTAGACAACCCCTCGAAAAATAATGCAAGGGCGACTGATTCCAGTCGCCCTTGCATTGGTATGCGATGAATGCGTGTTATACCGGCTGCTCTTCGGGCCGGCCGCTGGAGCGCAGGCGATAGGCGATGCGGCCGCGCGTCAAATCGTACGGCGACAACTCCACCTTCACACGATCCCCCAGCAACACGCGAATGTAGAACTTGCGCATCTTGCCGGAAAGCGTGGACAGCACTTCATGGCCGTTATCCAAACGAACGCGGAACATGGTGCCTGGCAGCGCCTCGATCACCTCGCCTTCCACCTGGATAACGTCTTCCTTCTGCTTTTGCTCGCGAATATCTTTCTTAGCCATTCAACCTCTGTCTTGGATTTTGCCAAATACATTGCAGGAGCAAAACGGCGGGAAGATTGGGTTCCAACAAAACCTGCGCGTGGCTTTGTCCCTGCAAGAAATTCATCCCTGAAGAACAGCTGCATTATAGAGCCTTGTAAAATTCAGGTCAATCATTTGCAGCAATTTTTCAGGCAAAGTTCGCTAGAACACGAGGCACAACCATGATCCAGCGCGTTGCGATGTATTTACAGGACGCTCACCCCATCCGCGAGGGCATGAAGTATGCCCAGTATGCCGAACAACGCGGGTTTGAGGCCGTTTGGCAGGCCGAGAGCCGGCTGGTGCGCGACGCGATCGTGCCGATGGCTGCCTTTGCAGCTGTCACCGATCATCTGAAGATCGGCAGCGGCGTCATCAACAATTGGACGCGCAACATCGGCTTACTTGCGGCCACGTTTCTTACGCTTGACGATCTCGCGCCCAACCGCATCATCTGTGGCATTGGCGCATGGTGGGACCCCCTGGCGAAAAACGTTGGCATCGAGCGCCGCAAACCGCTGACGGCCATGCGCGAGACGATTGAGGTGATGCGCCGGCTGCTGCGACTGGAACGCGTCACTTTTCATGGCGAGTTCCACCACGTCGATGGCATCGAATTGGACGTGGTGCATGGCCGGCGCGAGCCGCGCAATGTGCCGATCTACATCGGCGCGACCGGCGACCAGATGATGGAGTTGACCGGTGAGATTGCCGACGGCGCAGTGCTGAACTATTGCGTGCCGCCGGCATATAACGACCGCGCGCTGGAGATGCTTGAGAAAGGCGCGAAGAAGGCCGGTCGCAGCCTCGATGACATTGATCGACCACAACTGGTGGTGTGTGCGGTGAACCACGACCGCAAGCAGGCCATCGAAGATGCGAAGGTGCTGCTCACGCAATATCTAGCACAGCAGCCGCACATCGCCAAAGCCAGCGGTGTAAGCGAGGACATCGTGAAGAAGGTGCAAAGCATTCTCGGCTGGCCGGCGACCAAAGAGCAGGTGCATGCGGCGATGCAGTTCGTGCCAGATGAATTTGTGCTGAAGATTTCGGCCACCGGCACACCTGATGAAGCCCGCGCAAAAGTGGAAGAGTACAGGCAACGTGGCTGCACCTGCCCGATCCTGTATCCGATGAGCGATGTCAAGCTGATGATCGATACGTTTGCCCAGCAGCCATGATCAAAGTCGTCACAGATTCCACCTGCGATCTCTCGCAGGACATCGTGCAACGCCTTGGCATCAGCGTGGTGCCGATGGTGCTGAACATTGACGGGCGGGAGATGCTGGATGGCGTCGAGATCTCGCGCGAGCAGTTTTACGCCGGCCTGCCGGCATATCGTGATTTCCCAAAAACTGCCGCCAACTCGCCGGCTTCGCTGGCCGATGCCTACCGCGCGGCGCAAGTTGCCGGCGCGGATGAGATCCTCTCGGTGCATCTGGCGCGCCAACTCAGCGGCGTGTGCGCTGCGGCGGATGTGGCTGCCGGCGAAATGCGCGATGCGGGTCTGGCGGTGCGCGTGTTTGATGCCGGCACCACCTCGCTGGGATTGGGCTGGCTGGTGGTGAAGGCCGCAGAGATGGCAGGCGCCGGCGCGGCAATGGCCGACATTCTCGCTGCGCTCGATTCGCAGAGGCAACGCACGCGTGTCTTCGCCATGATCGACACATTGAAATACCTGCGCAAGGGCGGCCGCGTCAGCGCCATGACAGCAACGATGAGCGAGCTGTTTCAGGTGCGCTTGCTGGTGCAGCTGGTGAACGGCGAGGTTGTGCCGATTGATCGCGTGAGGACGCGCTCGCGCGCCATCGAGCGCCTGATCGAGGAGGCGCGCAAGACGCCGCAGCCGCTTGAGCTTTTTTCGCTCCTGCACTCCGGCGGGGATCATGCCAAAGATATCGTCCAGATCGAGCAGGCGCTAGCTGATCTGGGGCCGCGCAAGCCGGCAGCGCCAACGCTTGTCACACCCATCATCGGCACACACGTCGGACCAAACGGGCTTGGGGTCGCCATCATCAGCGAGGCGTGAATCACGCGGCAAAACGTATAATCGCACAGCGGGATTCGAGGCTGGATCGAGCGTGATCGGCAATCCACAACCCGCAATCTCTGATCTCCAATCTCAACCATGCCGAACCCAGCCACCGAAAAGCTCCTCAAAATTCTGAAATATGAAGTGCAAACCGGCCACCAGGATAAGGCGGTGACGCGCGGGCTTCAGTCGTTCGCCGGCACCTGGCTGGCCGATGCCACACGCAACAATATCGACCCTGACTGGGCCGAGACGGTGGCGCAGGAAATGCGTGATTACAGCGCGAGTGTCGATGAAACCCGCCGGCGCGCAACGCTCGATGCCTTGATGATGCGCTTGCGCAATCCAGTGTTGAAGGGGCAGGGACCAAGAGCGGAGAACACAGAACGCAGGGCGCAGGACGAGGAGCGCAAAGCGCAAAACGCGGAAAGCGGAACTCAGAACTCAGAGATCCGCGCGCTGCAGGTGGAGCGAGGCGCGCTCATCACCGAAGCGCCATCGCCAAAACAAGAGGAGCGCCGGCCGCCCGAACCCCGCCGGCCAGCGCCGCCGCCGAGCCGGCCTGCTCCATTGCCAGAGCCACTGCAGCGCAAGCCCAGCGCGCCGCGCCCGCAAGAGGCCGGCCTCGGCCTCGACGCACCCATCACCAAGATCAGCGGCATCGGCGAATTCAACGCGCAGAAATTCAACAAGCTCGGCGTGCAAACCATTCGCGACCTGCTGTATTACTTTCCCACGCGCTACGACGACTACAGCGCCCTGCGAACCATCAACCAATTGTTTTATGGCGAGCAAGTCACCATCATTGGGCGCGTGCATTCGGTGCGCAAATACAAAACCAAGGGCAGCGCGTGGATCATCAAGGTCGGCATCGAAGATGCCAGCGGCGTGATCGAATGCTCGTGGTTCACCACTGAGCGCTTTTTGGACAGCTTGATGAAGCAATTCACGCCCGGGCGCGAGATGGTGATCAGCGGCAAAGTCGGCGAATATCTGGGACGGTTGAATTTCCAGAATCCGACGTATGAGCCGGCAGAGCGCGAATGGGTGACCGGCGGCAGCATCGTGCCGGTGTATCGCCTGACCGAAGGGTTGCAGCCGCTGTTGGTGCGGCGCGTGATGCGCCGGCTGATCGACTACTGGCCCGCGCACGTGCCGGAGCACTTGCCGGATGATGTGCGCAGCAACGCCAGGCTGGCGCCGCTGGCTGACGCTCTGCGCGATATCCACTTCCCGCGCGACATGCGGGCGCAGGAGCAGGCGCGCCGCCGGCTGGCCTTCGATGAATTGTTTACATTGCAATTGGCTGTGCTGCGGCAGCGGCACCAATGGCGCAAGGAGCCAGCGCGCGCATTGCTCACCGAGCCGGCCACGCTTGACCGGCTGATTGCCGCCCTGCCGTATGCGTTGACTGGCGCGCAACAGCGCGCGGTGGCTGCGCTGGTGAAAGACATCGCGCAACCCATTGCCATGCACCGCCTGCTGCAAGGCGATGTGGGCAGCGGCAAGACGGTTGTCGCGGCGTTGGGGATGGCGCTGGCAGCGTCACTTGGCGCGCAGTCGGCGTTGATGGCGCCGACGGAGATTCTGGCTGAGCAACATTTCAAAACGATCTCGCGCCTGTTCGATGCCTTCAACGAGAAAGCTGGCCTCCCCCCGCTCAAGGTGGCGTTGCTCACCGGCAGCGTAAAGGCCGCGGAGAAGCGCGCCATCTATGCGGCGCTGGCTGATGGGAGCATCCACGTCGTCATCGGCACACATGCGCTGATTCAGGATGCGGTGAATTTCCACAACCTCGGCTTCGTGGTGGTTGATGAGCAGCATCGCTTTGGCGTGATGCAGCGCACTGCCCTGCGGCAGAAGGCCGGCGACCTCAACCCGCACACGCTGGTAATGACCGCCACGCCGATTCCACGCACACTGGCGCTCACGCTCTATGGCGACCTTGACAACACCGTTCTGGATGAGATGCCGCCGGGCCGGCAGCCGATCGAGACACACTGGTTCTCGCCGGCGGAGCGCGAGCGCGCATATCGCTTCGTGCAGCACCAGGTCGATGAAGGTCGGCAGGCATTTATCATCTGCCCGCTGGTGGAAGAGAGCGAGAAGATCGAGGCGAAGGCAGCGGTGGAAGAGCATGAGCGCCTGCAACGCGATGTCTTTCCCGCCCTGAAGCTGGGGCTGCTGCACGGCAAGATGAAGCCGGGGGACAAGGAGGCGGCGATGCAGGCATTTGCCGCCGGCGAGACGCAGATTCTGGTCTCCACATCGGTGGTCGAAGTCGGCATCGATGTGCCGAATGCAACCGTGATGATGATCGAAGGCGCAAACCGCTTTGGCCTGTCGCAGTTGCACCAATTTCGCGGGCGCGTCGGGCGCGGCGCATACAAGTCGTTCTGCATGTTGCTGGCCGACAGCAGTTCCGCGCTGGTCGATCAACGCCTGCAAGCCATCGTCAATACCACCGATGGCTTCAAGCTGGCCGAAGTCGATCTGGAAATTCGCGGCCCCGGCGAGTTCTTCGGCACGCGCCAGAGCGGTGAGCCGGAGTTGAAACTGGTGAACCTGCGCGACCGCGATTTGCTGGAGACGGCGCGAACGCAAGCCGAGAGCATGCTGGCCGGCGACCCTGAACTGGTTGCGCATCCGCTGCTCGCGCAGAAGGTGGACGCATTCTGGAAGAATCGCGAAAGCGGAGATGCAAGCTAACACCATGACCACAGCCCTCTACCCAGGCACCTTCGATCCGTTTCACAATGGCCATCTCGACATCGCCACGCGCGCGCTGGCGCTGTTTGATGAACTGGTGATTGGCGTATATGAGCAGCCGGACAAGCGGTTGTTGTTCACGCACGACGAGCGAATTGCACTGGTGCGCGAGTGCATGGCAGAGTTGGGCGTGGATGGCCGCGCGCATGTGATTGGCTACAGCGGCCTGACGGTGGCCTTTGCGCAGCAGGCCGGCGCGCAGGCGATGGTGCGTGGCCTGCGCAACAGCGTCGATTTCGATTTTGAACTGCAAATGGCGCAGACCAATCACTGGCTGGCCAACGATATCGAGATCGTGTGCCTGTTCGCCAATGCGCCGAATCACTTTCTCAGCGCAACGCTGATCCGGCAGATTACCAATCTGGGCGGCGATGTGGGGCAATTGGTGCCGGCGTGCGTGAATCGCGCCTTGCAAAAAAAGCGTGGCGAATGAGCATGTGGCCAATCGCGAAAGATGACGCGGAGATTGGCAAATGACAAAAGACAATTGCCTGCCCATAATCACAAATCGTCAATATACTTAGGCCTATGGACATTCAACACCTTCTTGGGAGACTCGAGGCCATCTTGTTGGAAGCGCGGCGTGTGCCAGGCACCAAAATGAAATTGGTGGACGCCGACCGTTGCTTTCAACTGATCGACCAGATGGTGTTGGCGATTCCCGAAGAGATCAAGAAGGCGCAGCGCATCCAGCAGGAACACGATCGCATCATTACGCAGGCCAAGGAAGAGGCTGAGCGCATCAAGGACATGGCGCGCGACGAGGCAAATCGCCTGGCCGACGACACCGCCATCATCTCCATCGCGCAGAACCGCGCCGGCGCCATCGAAGAGCGCGCGCGCCGAGAGGTGGATCGCATGCGCTCCGAAGCCGACATCTATGCACTGGAGACGCTGCAGCGGCTGCGCGAAGAGCTGGATCACACGATGGCTGTGGTGTCGAACGGCATCAGCAAGTTGGAAAGCGATCGCGAGGCGCGCATGCAGGCCGAAGCGCCGGCAGAAGCTGCGCCTGCAACGCCGGCACCTGAGGCGCCGGCGCAGCCACAAGCCGCAAACTAACGCAAATCAACGCCATTCCTTCGACTGCGTGCGGCATTTCATACCGCTCAAGTGCCCATTCTCAAGCTGCACTCTGTTCAGGATGCCTGGCCCTCTGCTGTCAACCCCATCGTGATCCCTCGCGCAGAAAAGATCGGCGTAGCGCTGATCGTCATCGCGTCATTTCTGCTGTTCAGCTTGTACAGCATCCTGACGCCGCTGTACGAAGCCAGCGACGAATTGTGGCACTACCCGATGGTGCAGCATCTGGCGACGGGCGGCGGTCTGCCCATTCAGCACGAGGGCCAGACCGACGCTGATGCACCGTGGCGGCAGGAGGGCAGTCAGCCACCACTGTATTACTGGATCGCCGCAGCGTTTAGCGCGCCCTTTGACTCTTCGAACTGGCGCGAACTGCGGCGAATCAACCCGCACAGCGATATGGGCGTGCCGGCGCGCGATGGCAATGCGAATGCCATCTTGCACACGCCGGCGGAACGATTCCCATGGGCGCGCGCTGCGCTCGCCACACGCATGGCGCGCCTGGTTTCCATTTTGATGAGCACCGCGACGGTGTTCTGCTCGTATCTGGTGGCGCGGGAACTCTTTGCAGACAACGCATCACGCATCACGCGCAACGCGTCTTTGCTCCGGCTTGCGGTTCCGGTCCTCGTCGCGTGCGTGCCGATGTTCGCGTTTATCAGCGGCGCGATCAACAACGACAACGCAGCGGTGATGTTCAGCACGATCGGCACATGGTGGGCGCTGCGAGTGATGCGATCTTCGAAAGGCTCTGGGAATGGCCTGTCCTGGCAGAGCGCAGTGATCGCCGGCGCCATCGCCGGCTTTGGCGCGCTCAGCAAGAGCAGTGCGCTCGGTCTGGTGGCGCTGTTTGGCCTGGCGGCGGCGCTGAACCAGGCATCAAACATCAGGCGCCTTCCGTTCAAACACATCGCGCTCGAAGTCCTGCGCTTCAGCATCGTGATGGTGGCAGTCACACTCATCATCAGCGGCTGGTGGTTTGCGCGCAATCAACAACTCTATGGCGATCTGTTGGGCTGGAATGGATTTTTGGATGTGGTGGGCCGGCGCGATACGCCGGCGTCGCTGGCGCAATTGTGGAGCGAGCGCGAGGGATTCAACTGGTCCTACTGGGGCGTGTTCGGCACGCTGAACATCATCATGCACCCCTTCGTCTACGAGGTGTTGAGTTGGGTGTTCGTTGTGGCGATGGCTGGCTGCATCTATGGGCTTGTGTCATCTGCCCTGCGCAAAACGTTGTCGCATGACGCATGGAGAAAGATCATCCTGTGCGCATTCTGGGTCGGCATCGTGTTCGTCGCGCTGCTGCGCTGGACTTCGCTGACGCCGGCATCACAGGGCCGGCTGCTGTTCCCGTGCATTGCGGTGATTGCGTCGGCGATGGCGTATGGCCTGTGGCGCATCCATCGCTTTTTGCTGGCGGCGGTGTGCGCCGGCTTCGTCGCGCTCGCAGTCGCTGTGCCGTTTGTGTACATCGCGCCGGCGTATGCGCTGCCGGCAAACCAGTGGCAGGCGCGCCTGCCGCTGCCGGTGAATGCGACCTTTGGCGACGCACTGACGCTGGTGGAGGCCGGCTCCTCGACCCAAACCGCGCGCCCGGGCGACGAAGTTACGCTGCGCATGAACTGGGAATTGACCCAGCCGCTGCCGGCGAATGCCAGCATCTTCGTGCATCTGATCGACGAGAACGATGTGATCGTGGCGCAGCGCGACATGTATCCTGGACAAGGCAACATCGCCACCTCTGAGACGCCGGCAAACTATATTTGGACAGATCATTACACCCTGCGCATCCCCGCGCTCGCGCCGGCGCCGCGCAATCTGCGCTGGGCCGTCGGCGCATATGATTTTCAAACCGGCGAGCGGATGAAGTTGCCGAGTGGCGGCGACCGCGCCATCTTCGGCCAGCTGCAGCTGGCTGAGCGCATTGACGCTGCGCCGCTGCTGCGCTATGCAAATGGCGTGGAATTGTTGAGCTATGCCATCGTGCCGGATGCCCTTCAACCAGGCCAGGCGCTGAGCGTGACATTGCGCTGGCGCGCTGCCCAACCCCTTGCCAAGGACTTAAACCTGTCGTTGCAGTTGCTGGATGACAAGGCCAACAAGATCGCGCAGCAAGACGCCGGCCAGCCACTGACGCAATGGCGCTTGGGTGAAACCTACGAGACCATATTCGCCCTGCAGACCAGCGCCGATGCACCCGCCGGCGTGTATGACCTGCTGCTGGTGTGGTATGACCCGAACGGTTTCGCGCGCGTGCCGGCTTACGACGCGCGCGGCCAGTTCGCCGGCGACCAGATCGTCCTGACGCGCATGCGCGTGAAATAGCGCGGTGATATGACTTTCGACATAGTGCGATCTATCTGATTGCACTCTCCCAATCGATCTTTTCACACTTCAAAGGCGGTCATCCATTGCGTATCCTCCTTGGCGACACAAGGAGATAACGCTCATGAATGAGAAAGCGACTGAAAACGTAATTGAAGTGAGCCAGATCAGCGCGCACTACAAGACTGCCAAACAGCGCGTGAATGCGCTCAACGATGTGAATCTGCGCGTAAAGCGCGGAGAGATCTTTGGGTTGCTTGGGCCAAACGGCGCCGGCAAGACCACCCTGCTGTCCTGCATTCAAGGGTTGCATCGACCCGACGCCGGCAGTGTGACCGTGGCCGGCCTGGATGTGGTGAAGCATGATGCGCAAGTCAAGCGCATGCTCGGCGTTCAATTGCAGCGCACTGCGCTGATGGACGGGCTGAAGGCGGCGGAGTTGATCGAAGCATATGCCGCGCTTTACGACACCTTCCTCACGCGCGAGCAAATCCATTCACTGCTCAAGCGCTTCGACCTGGTCGACCAGGCAAACAAACTGGCGCGGCAAATGTCGGGCGGCCAGCAACAGCGATTGTCGCTTGCGATTGCCGTGTCAACCGACCCTGCCATCGTGCTGCTCGATGAGCCGACGGAAGCGCTGGACCCCGGCGCGCGGCGCGCTGTGTGGGCAATGATCCGTGAATTCAAGGAGCAGGGCCGCACGGTGGTATTGACCACGCACAGCATGGACGAAGCCGAGTCGCTGTGCGGGCGGGTGGCCATCATGGATCGCGGGCGGGTGGTCGCATGCGATACGCCGCAGCAGTTGGTCGCCGGCATGGGCATCAACCCGATGCTGAAGGGGACGATTGAGTTGCCACTTGAGCAGGTGCGGCGATTGGCCGGCGCCGCTGCAGTGCGCTACACCGGCGAAAACCTGGAGATTGAAACAGCGCAGCCTGCTGCCACACTGAACGCGCTGTACGAACTGGCGGGCAAGCATGGCCGCACGCTGCGCGATGTCGCCATTCGCCAGCCCAACCTCGAAGACGTGTATCTCAAGCTGACCGGCTATTCACTCAATCAGTCGTAAGTCCCTGGTCGCAGGCAAAACGGTGAGCAGCGCATGAATCCTTTATTTGCTGGTTCGCCGCTTTGTCCTTGTGCCAGGAAGGAGAAAACTCCCATGAAACGCTTTTGGATTTTGTCGCGATCGCTGTTCCTGTCATATGTGCGGGAGCCGCAGACGCTTTTCTGGAATCTTGTATTTCCCGTGTTTTTGCTGGTGATCTATCGGGTGGTGTTCAGCAGTGGCGTGATCAATGACGCCGACTACATGACCTGGGTGGTGCCAGGCGTGGTAGTGCTGAATATCCTGTCATTCGGAATGATCGGTGGCTCGGCGTTCATGACGCAGATGCGCGAAAGTGGCGTGCTGCGCCGGCTGCAAGCCACCCCAACGCCGCCGGCGATGCTTTTCAGCGCGTATGTTGTCGTCAATCTGGTTGCATGCCTCATGCAAACTGCGTTGGTGATGGCATTTGCCCGGGTTGCCTTCCAGTGGACGACTACGCTCACAGGCCTGCTCATCAGCCTGCCGATGATCTTGATTGCGGTGATCGTATCGGTGGCGCTGGGGCAATGCATCAGCAGCCTTGCACCGAAGCAGAACACGGCGCTGGTGGTTGGGCAACTGTTCTACTTTTTGCAGATGTTCGTCGCCGGCCTGGTGCTGCCGTTTGAGATGTTGCCTGAATGGCTGCAAAATCCAGCCCGACTCCTGCCGGCCTACGCAGTGGGTGAGCTGGTGCGCACGCCGCTGATGGATGGGCATCTCAGCAACGACTTGCTGCGCAACGTGCTGCTCGTTGTGACCTATACCGTGATTGCCGGCTTGCTCGCCACGCGCTTCTTCCGTTGGGAGGCAAAGCAGTAACATTGCAGCAACCATTCTGCCCAACCCCGCTTCAGCGAAGGGGGTTGGGCAACATGATTTGAACGATGAGCGAGCGAAACCTGCTGCCCGCATTGAGCGAAAACCCTTACCCGGAGGATGTTTTCTTCGGTCGTATTGCCATCTTCTGGCACATCATCACCTATTCGATGATGGCGCTTCACCTGGGGTTGGCGCTGTATGCCGCTGCGATACGCAACACACTCGGCGTGCAGCATGCGCTGCTGGTGCTGCTCACGCTCATTCAAGCCGGCATCTACGCGCGCACATTTATCTTCACCAATTGCTGGCCGCCTCAACGGAATCGATTGATCCTCAGCTTCGTGGTCGCGCCGGCGCTGATTTTCATCCAGCACGCCATTGAACCCATCTTCGCCAACTTGTTCTGGATGTATCTGGGTCACGTGTTCAGCCTGGCACTGTCCCTGTGGGCCGGCCTTGCAGTCTTGTGGGTCATGACGATTTCGTTCTATGTGTCATTGATGACCCCACAGGCAATCATTGCCAATCCTTCCAGCTTGCTGGCTGGATTTCCCGTCGCGCTTCTTGCATCGACGTGCTATTTCTTCATGTGCAAATCCGCAGAATTTGGTGCGCGTCGCAAGGTATTGATACAGGAGTTGCAGGCGGCCTATCGCGAATTGGATGCAGCCCGCGCGAGGGAAGGGGAGTTGGCGGCGCTAAAGGAGCGTGAGCGCATTGCCCGGGACATGCACGATAACCTCGGCCATACCCTTGTCGCACTCAGCGTGCAACTGGAGGCGACGCAGCGGCTCTACAAGAAGGACCCGGACCGTGCAGCGGCACAGATGGATCAGATGAAGGCGCTGACGCGTGAGAGCATGGATGCCTTGCGGCGCTCGCTGGCCGGTCTGCGCGCACCCGGGCTGGGCAGCCGGCCTCTCCGCCAGGCCGTGCAGGAGATGTGCACCGCCATGAGCCAGCGCAGCGGCGTTGCGGTGACGTGCAACATCGCGCCGCAGGTTGATGCGCTTGGCCTGCCCGTGGCTGAAGCAATCTGGAGCGTGGCACAGGAGGCGCTGACCAACATCGAGAAGCATGCGCGCGCCCATCATGCCGATGTGGATGTGGATTGTGACGCAGCCGGCGTGACATTGCGCGTGAGTGACGACGGCATTGGGTTGCCGGCGGATGCATTCAACCGCGCCGGCCACTTCGGTTTGCGCGGCATGCAGGAGCGTATCGAGGGCATGGGCGGCGAGCTGAAGATCGACGAGAATATCGTTGGCACACGCATGCAAGCGCGCATACCGCTCATTTGACGTAAATGCGCAGTGCAGAATCTCATGGAATCAGCAACACAACAAACATACGACCGCAACGCTGGCTGGCGTCACGCAATGCAGCCACCGCGCGGCTGCGCGAGGAGAAGCCGTGAGCGCCGGTGACATCACCATCCTGCTCATCGAGGACCAGACGTTGATGCGGCAAGGTCTGCGGACAATCCTGGAACTGGAAGAGGACTTGCGCGTAGTCGGCGAGGCCAGCAACGGCGAAGAGGGCGTGCAGCAGGCGCTGCATCTGCGCCCATCCGTCATCCTGACGGACGTGCAGATGCCGCGCATGAGCGGTGTGGAGGCTACGCAGGCTATTTGCGCAGCGTGGCCGGCGGCAAAGGTGATCGTGCTGACCACGTTCAACCGCGATGACTACGTTTTTCAGAGCATTCGCGCCGGCGCGATGGGCTATCTGCTGAAGGATGCGCCGGCCGAGCAATTGATTGGCACGATTCGGCGCGTGCATGCTGGTGATGTGTTCATTCAGCCGGAAATTGCCTCGCGCGCATTGCGCGAATTGGCGGCGCGCGACGAAAAGCCGGCGGGTGGCGTCTTACCCTTCGACCTCTCAGAGCGCGAGCGCGAAGTGCTGGTGTTGTTGGCGCAGGGCAGCAGCAATCGTGAGATTGCCGAGCGCTTGCACATCACCGAGGGCACGGTGAAAAACCACGTCTCAAATATCCTTGGCAAATTGCAGGCTGAGAACCGCACCCAGGCTGCTGATATTGCGCGCCGGCATGGCCTGGCATAAGCCTGCCCTCAGCAAATCGCGCTACACTTCAGGCATTGCAACGGCAGGCATGTCGTTGCACGAGGAGATCATCTGTGAATCCATACGGCGTTACCCAATCCCAACCGATTGTTTCGGATCCGGCAGTTGAGCGCGCATTCATCACCAAGGTGTATATGTGGATGGCGCTTGCATTGGCCATCACCGGCCTGGTCGCCACAGCCACATTTTCAAACGAAGCGTTCATGATGCAGTTGCTGAGCGGACCGTTCATGCTGTTGCTGGTGCTGGCGCAACTGGGCGTGGTATTCGTGTTGAGCCTGGCGGTGAACAAGCTGAGCAGCGGTGTCGCCACCGGTCTGTTCATCGCGTATGCTGCGCTGACCGGCGTGACGTTCTCGACGCTGTTTCTGGTCTACACGACAGAGTCGATCGCGACGGTATTCTTCATCACCGCCGGCATGTTTGCCGTCATCAGCGTTTATGGCTTCATCACCAAGACCGATCTGACCAAAGTGGGCAACATCGCCATCATGGCGCTGATCGGCATCATCATCGCTTCCATCGTCAACATCTTCCTGCGCAGCAGCGCGCTGTACTGGATCGTGAGCATTGTTGGCGTGGTCGTGTTTGTCGCGTTGACGGCGTATGACACCCAGCGCATCAAGCGCATGGCGAATGGCTTTGCAATGCAAACTGTGGATGGCGAGGAGAAGCTGGTGGA
>JBDHWI010000084.1:0-17516 GCA_039810125.1 Thermoflexales bacterium
GCGGCCACTGCCACCGCCTGCACGACGAAGCGCGTGGAATTCTGCAATGATGAGCCGCGCGGCAACTGCGCCGGCGGAACGCTGCCCAATGCGGTGGTGAAGGTCGTTTGCAGGGTCAGGCCGACGGCTAGGCCGCGAATGACCAGCAGAAACACGATCCATGAGATGGGCGTAAGCGCCTCGATCTGCGAGAGTTGCCACGTGTTGATGCATAGCAGCGCGAAGCCGATCACGATGAGTGCGCGCGGGCCGATCTTATCGTAGAGCCGGCCGGCGAGTGGCGTGGTGATGCCAGACGCCGCTGCCACGGCCAGCAGCACGAAGCCTGTCTCCAGCGCCGTCAGGCCGCGCATCGCCTGCAGATACAGCGGCATCAGAAATTCAGCGCCAAAAAATGCCACCGTCGTCACATAGCCAACCAGCGATGCGTTCATGAACGTGGGAATCTTGAACAGTCGCAGGTTCAACAGCGGCTCCTTCGCGATGAACAATTCGATGACGGCGAAGATGATGAGGCCGGCAATGCCGATGCCAAAAGCGGTGAGTGTGGCCGGCGAGGTCAAGCCATTGATCTCGGCTGTGCTGGCAGCAAATAGCACCGCGCCGAAGCCAATCACTGCAAACACCAAGCCGAGCGGATCGAACCTGGGTTGCTTCGGCGCCTTGTCGTTGCGCAGAAAGCGCGAGCCGAGAGTCACGCCGAGGATGCCGATCGGCACATTGATGAAGAAGATAAAGCGCCACAGATTGGCATCGACGAGCCAGCCACCGAGGACTGGGCCGAGCGCCGGCGCGACGACGAGGGCAATGCCAAAGAGGCCAAGCGCTGCGCCGACCTCGCTGGATGGGAAGGCGCGAAAGAGCATTGCCGGCCCCAGCGGCTGTGCCAGCCCGCCGCCGATGCCCTGAACCATGCGCGCGGCGATCAGCAAAAACAGCGTTGGCGCAAGCCCGCACAGGAGCGAGCCGATGACAAACAGGATCAGGCCGAGGAGGTAGATGCGCTTGGTGCCGAAACGATCACCAAGAAACCCTGATATCGGCGTGGTGATGCCGAGCGCCAGCACGTAGATGCTCAGCACCCATTGCGATTCCGCGATGCTGCCGCCAAATTCGCGCTGCAGCGTGCGAAAGGCGACGTTCACCACCGTGCTGTCGATGATGATCATGAAGATGCCGAACACCACCGAGATCAGCACTTTCCACTTGTAGGCGATGCGGCCCGTGTCAGGTGGCGCAGCCGGCGCTGTCGAAACAGGATTGCTCATGTGTGTGAATGTATGCGGTTTTATTCGGAGAGGCGCAGACAGGCTCTCTCATATGCGAAGGGTATACTCGAATTGCCAATGAAGGTGATGTGACGCAGATGCTTTTGTTGTGCATTCTACGCATCGGCGCCAAGCAACTTTTCAACTGGCTGATGATCATACACAACGAGTTTACTCATGACCAAAATGGAACAAATCCCCAACCTGAGCCCCGAGCAGAGCGTCGGCGCTTGGGTCACAGCCGATTACCGGCTGGCGGCGCTGTTCGAAAGCCACGACATCGATTTCTGTTGCGGTGGTGACAAACCGCTGACTGAGGCTTGCGCGGAGAAGGGCATCAATCTGAAGACGTTGCTGGATGAGGCCCGCCAGGTGACTGCGGTCGCCGGCGACGGCGAGCAATACGATGAGTGGGCGCTGGATTTTCTGGCCGATTACATCGTCAACCAGTTCCACAAGTCCAACCGCAAGACGATGCCGCAGATTGCGGAGTATGCAGCCACAGTGGCTGAGGTCCATGGCGCAGCCCACCCCGAGACGATCACCATCGCCAAGCTCTGGCCCGACGTGCAGGGGGAAATGAGCATGCACATGCAGCGGGAAGAGTTGCTGGTCTTCCCTTACATCAAGCGCCTGGCTCGCAGCCAGGAGGAAGGAACCGCGCCGAAGCCGCTCCCGACCGGCACGCTAAAGGAGTTGATCGAGAAGCTGGAGGCGGAGCATGAGGCCACTGGCGATGAACTGGCCGAGTTGGCGCGCTTGAGCGGCGGTTACACCCCGCCTGATGACGCCTGCCCCACCTTCCGCACCCTTTATGCGTTGCTGAAGCAGTTCGATGCAGACACCAAGAAACACGTGCATCTGGAGAACAACATCCTCTTCCCCAAGGCGATTCGTCTGGAGCAGGCGCTGCTCGGCGCCAAGCCGGCTTAGACGGGTGGTTTTACCGTCGCCCCGCCTGTTTGGCAGCAGATTATCGTATCTGCGCAGGATGCACGAAAACCCTTCGCGCGCGCTTGACCTGGATGGTGAGGCGCGCAAAGGGTTTCTGACGGCTGCATAGATTCAAAGAGGTGCAGAACATGTTCTGCGCATGTCGCAGCCCACAACGCGAGCAGCCGGTGATCTGCATCCGTGAGCGTCCCGCCGCGCCGCAGGGTGATGAAGCGCGGGTCGCGATTTTTGGCGAGAATCATGATGATGCCTGCTGGTTTGCCTTTCGTTTCTTCATCCGCTCACGAAACGATTCCTTTGGGAAGGCTGGGAAGTCGCGGCTGTTCGTCCAGGCATTCAGCGGCGGCGGCAGCGATTTGATCTTGCCGCTCTTGCCGGCGATCACGCCCGTGCCGGCCTGCGCCATCTTCACGCCCAGCAAAAACAGGCGCGGCGATTGCATGGCGCGCTGCCATAGCTTCATGCCGGCTTTCCACTCCAGCGTGGGGTCGCCGGCCTTCACCAGATCGCGCCGCAGCTTGAGCAGCATGTCGGGGATGTTGATTTCGACTGGGCAGGCGGCCATGCACGCGCCGCACAGGCTGCTGGCATAGGGCAACTTTGGCGCTTCCTCGATGCCGAGCAGCAGCGGTGAGATGACGGAGCCGATCGGGCCAGGATATACCCAGCCATAGGCGTGGCCACCGATGTTTTGATACACCGGACACACGTTCAGGCACGCGCCACAGCGGATGCACGCTAGGCTCTCAGCATATTCGGTCTCGTAGATGCCGCTGCGGCCGTTGTCCATCAGCACGAGATAAAACAGCTCGGGACCGTCAGGCTCGCTGGCGCGCTTCGGCCCGCTCATCAGGTTGTTGTACACGCTCATGCGCTGGCCGGTGGCGCTGCGGGTCAGCAATTGCACCAGCACAGCGTAGTCTTCCCACGTGGCAATCACCTTCTCGATGCCCATGATCGCCACATGAATGCGCGGCGCGCCGGTGCTGAGGCGGTTGTTGCCCTCGTTCTCGACCGTGGCAATCGTGCCGGTCTCGGCGATGGCGAAATTCACGCCGCTGATGCCCATATCGGCCTCAAGGTATTTTTGGCGCATCACGCCGCGCACGAAGCGCGTCATCTCTTCGGGCTGGTCAGTCATCGGCATGCCGAGCTTGTCGTGCAGCAGTTGCGCGGTGGCCTCTTTGGTCTTGTGCAGGGTGGGGAAGACGATATGGCTGGGTGTGTCGCCGGCAAGTTGCACGATGTATTCGCCGAGGTCGCTCTCGTTGACTTCGATGCCGTGCGCTTCGAGCGCATGGTTGAGCTTGGTCTCTTCGGTCGCCATGCTCTTGCCCTTGCTTACGCGCTGCACATTGTGCTGCTTGCACAGATCCAGAATCAGCTGGTTGGCCTCATCGCCGTCGCGCGCCCACAGCACCTGGCCGCCGTTGGCGACCACATTGCGCTCAAGCTGTTCGAGCAGGTCGGGCAGGGCATTCAGCGCGCGCTCGCGGGCCAGCCGGCCTTGCCGGCGCAACACGTTGGCATCGGTCGTCTCACCCATCGCGGCGATGCGCCCATTCACCCCGCGTGTCGTGCCGCGATCCAGCGCAGTCTGCAACTGAATGTCCTGCAGTGCGATAACCACGGACGACATGAAATTTTTTGGATTGGTCTCCATCAGATCTCTTGTTGTGAATTTCTCAAGGCTTGCCTTTGCGCGCGGCACTTCGATCTGTGCGAGTGCTGCGATCGATTGACCAACCAGTCAAATCCTTCCAGCCAATACCTCAGCAATGTGAACGACTCTCTTTTTCGACTGATTGCGCGAGAGGCCGCCGTTCATGTGCATCATGCAGCTCGCATCGCCGGTGATGATGATGTCGGCGTCGGCTGCGTTGATATTCAGCATTTTGTCCTTCAGCATCGCGCTGCTGATTTCACCCATCTTGATGGCGAACAGACCGCCAAAGCCGCAGCACTGGTCGTGGCCGGCGAGTTCGGTCAAGGTCAGGTGCTTGACGTGGCTGAGCAGCGCGCGCGGTTGCCGGTCGATGTGCATCTCGCGCAGACCGTGGCATGAGTCGTGGATCGCGGCGCGCGTCGGCTTGCTCATCGCTGCGCCCACATCGGTCACGCCCAGCTCATCGACCAAAAACTGCGTGAATTCAAACGTCTTTGCCGCAATGTCGAGGGCCTCATCGCGGCGCGGATGCGCCTTGAAGAGTTCCGGGTAATAGTGCCGCACCATTGCCGCGCATGAACCGGAAGGCGTGACGATGGCATCGTAGCCCTTGAACACGTCGAGGAAATGTTCGGCGACCTTGCGCGATTCCTCTTGAAAGCCGGCGTTGAATGCAGGTTGCCCGCAGCATGTCTGCGCCTCGGGGAACTCCACCTGCACAGCCTGTCTCTCCAACACGTCCAGCGCCGCCTCGCCGATGTCTGGAAACAACGCATCGATGATGCACGTTACGAAATATGCCACCCGCTTTGACATGGTCAGTTGATACTAGCATGGTGGCGTGAGAGGCTCAAGCCGGCGCAACTTGCAATGTCTTCAGTCCATGAAAATGAAAGGCATCGCGGTATTCCGGCTGCGCGGCGAGTTGCAGTTGCGGCATGCGCTGCGCAAGCGTCTGCACCGATTCCTGCAATTCAATACGGGCGAGCGGCGCACCGACGCAAAAGTGAATGCCGCCGCCGAAGGAAACGTGCGGGTTGTCTTCAACCGGACGGCGAATGTTCAACTGATCTGCGCGGGTGAATCGCTGTGGATCGCGGTTGGCTGCGCCAAGCAGCAGCGCCACTTGCTGACCAAAGGCATACGTTCTGCCCTTGTAGGTGAAGCCTTCCTCAAGCACGTAGCGGCTGAAGAGATGCAGCGGCGTGTCGTAGCGCAGCAGCTCTTCCACCGCGCTGCGCACCAGCGCCGGCGACGGGTCGTTCACCAGCGCATCCCACTGCTCGCGGTGCTGCATCAGCGCAAACACGCCATTGCCGACGACGTTGACGGTGGCCTCGTGGCCGGCGTTCAACAACTGCATGACCGACGCCACCAGTTCGTCCTCAGTCAGCTTTTCGCCCTGCTCCTCGGCTTCGATGAGCAGCGTGATGAGATCGTTTTTTGGCTGCCGGCGGCGCTCCTTCACCAGCGCGCGAATGTATTCTGCAAATTCGAGCGTGGCCTGCACAGCGCGCCGCTCTTGTTCGCTGCTGCGACCCAACTCAAACATCGCCACCATCGCGTGCGACCAGCGCAGCAGTGACGGACTCATCTCGACCGGCACACCGAGCATCTCGGCAATCACGATCACTGGAACCGGCGTGGCATATTTTGTGAGCAGATCGAACTCGCCGGCGCCCTGCACTTCGTCCAGCAGTTGGTTGCATAGCTGGCGAATGCGCGGTCGCATGCCCTCGATCTGGCGCGCCATGAATGCCTTCTGCACCAGCCCGCGCAGTCGCGTGTGGTTGGGCGGCTCCTGCTGAATGATTGAGAGGTCGTCGTATTTGTAAAACGGCTGCAGATCCTCGCGGATAGGCGGCCAGCCAAGCTCCTTGCGCGTCTTTAGGTGCGTGATTTGCCGGCCCAGGCGCCGGTCGCGAAACAGCGCGCTCACGTCTTCGTGATTGACGTAGCACCACAGGTCGAAATCTTCCCAATAAAACACGGGTGTTGTTTGCCGCAACGCCTCGTAGTGCGGATATGGGTTGTTGTAGAAATGTGGGTCGCGCGGATTCAGCCGCACTTTTTCGCCGTTGATGTGCATGGGAAAAGTATACGTAGGGTCAGTAGCTGCGCGTGCGCTGCGACAAAGCCTGATGCTCATGCAGCCATCAGACTGATAGCGCGACAGTCAGCATGTAATAGAATGATTTTGAATGCAAAGCCATGACGCTGCGCATTGCGTGCCGCGAAAAATCTTGCGGCGCGACGAACGAAATTCAGGAGGCTTGATCCATGACGATCCTTGAACCCGCGCGTCCTTCATCGTCAGCGCAACATGAACAGAATGGCAAGACGCCCGAAACCACGAAGGACAGCGCGTATGCCACAGCGCTAGCGCAATTTGACCGCGCGGCGCAGATTCTGCATCTCGACGCCGGCATGGCGTCCATCCTGCGAGTGCCACGCCGCGAACTCACCGTCTCCTTCCCGGTCAAGATGGACAATGGCGAAGTGCGAACCTTCACCGGCTACCGCGTCCATCACAATACCTCGCGCGGACCGACGAAGGGTGGTTTGCGCTACGCACCGCAAGTTGATCTGGAGGAGGTGCGCGCGCTAGCGATGTGGATGACGTGGAAATGCGCCGTGGCGAACATCCCCTACGGCGGCGCGAAGGGTGGCGTGATCGTCGACCCCAAGAAGCTCTCGCTGCGCGAGTTGGAGGGGTTGACGCGCCGATATACCACTGAGATCACGCCGTTCATCAGCCCTGAGGGCGACATCCCGGCGCCGGATATGGGGACAAACCCACAGGTGATGGCGTGGATCATGGACACATATTCGATGCATCGCGGCTACTCGGTGCCGGCGATCGTCACTGGCAAGCCAACCAACATTGGCGGGTCTGCCGGCCGCTTCGAGGCGACGGGTCGCGGCATCATGTTCACCGTGCGCGAGGCCTACCGCTCTTTTGGCTGGAACTTTGACGGCGCGACTGTGGTAGTGCAGGGCTTCGGCAACGTTGGCGCGATCACGGCTTTGAGCGCGCATGAGATGGGCTGCAAGGTGGTGGGTGTGAGCGACATCGATGGGGGCATCTACAACCCGAAGGGCATCGACATCCCGCGCCTGCGCCGCTACATGAAGGAGCATCGGACGATCGTCAATTTCGACGGCGTGGACAGCGTCTCCAACACCGAACTGCTTGGTTTGCAGTGCGATGTGCTGATCCCTGCAGCGACCGAGAACCAGTTGACCCGCGTGACCGCGCCGCACGTGAAGGCGCGCCTGGTGGCAGAGGGTGCGAATGGCCCGACCACGCCCGAGGCCGACGAGATTCTGATGGAGAAGAACGTGCAGGTGCTGCCAGACATCCTGTGCAATTCCGGCGGTGTGGTGGTGAGCTACTTCGAGTGGGTGCAGAGCCTGCAACAACTGTTCTGGGAAGAAGACGATGTGACGCACCGTTTGGAACGCATCATGGTGCGCAGCTTCCACGATATCTACGAGCAGTCGATTCGCATGGACCTCGACCTGCGCACAAGCGCGCTGGTGCTGGGCATCGGTCGTGTCGCCGAGGCCACCGAGACGCGCGGACTGTATCCATAGGCGCGTCACGAATCCCTTGCAATATTTGACGAAACCTCAAGCCGGCGACCTGAGACGATCAACATATAATACGGCGTTTTGAATGTCGGGCCATGACGCGCGCATTCTGGCGTTGCAAATCCCTGTGCAACGCGACGGTTGAACTTCAGGAGGCTTGATCCATGACAATTCTTGAATCCGCGCACCCCTCGTCGCTGGCGCAACATGAGCAGAACGGCAAGACGCCCCAAACTACAGAGGACAGCGCATACGCCACAGCGCTAGCGCAATTTGACCGCGCCGCAGAAATTCTGTGCCTTGACGCCGGCATGGCGTCCATCCTGCGGGCGCCGCGCCGTGAACTCACGGTCACCATCCCGGTCAAGATGGACAACGGCGAAGTGCGAACCTTCACCGGCTACCGCGTCCATCACAGCACTTCGCGCGGGCCGGCAAAGGGCGGCATCCGCTATGCGCCGCAGGTCAGCCTGGAAGAGGTGCGCGCGCTGGCAATGTGGATGACGTGGAAATGCGCCGTGGTGAACATCCCCTACGGCGGCGCGAAGGGTGGCGTGATCGTCGACCCCAAGAAGCTCTCGCTGCGCGAGTTGGAGGGGTTGACGCGCCGCTACACCTCTGAGATCCTGCCATTCATCAGTCCTGAGGGCGATATTCCGGCGCCGGACATCGGCACCAATCCGCGCGTGATGGCATGGATCATGGACACATATTCGATGCATCGCGGCTACTCGGTGCCGGCAGTCGTCACCGGCAAGCCGATCAACGTCGGCGGGTCTGCCGGCCGCTTCGAGGCGACGGGTCGTGGTGTCATGTTCACCGTGCGCGAGGCCTACCGCACTTTCGGCTGGAACTTCGCGGATGTGACCATGGCGGTGCAGGGCTTCGGCAACGTTGGCGCGATCACGGCCTTGACAGCGCAAGAGATGGGCTGCAAGGTGGTGGCTGTGAGCGGCAACAAGGGCGGCATCTACAACCCGAAGGGCATCGACATTCCGCGCTTGTGTCGTCACCTGAAGGATCAAAACACCATGGTCGGCTTTGATGGAGCAGACAGCGTCTCCAACACCGAACTGCTTGGTTTGCAGTGCGATGTGCTGGTTCCATCGGCGACCGAGAACCAGTTGACCCATGTGACCGCGCCGCACGTGAAGGCGCGCCTGGTGGCGGAGGGCGCAAATGGCCCAACCACGCCCGAGGCCGACGAGATCTTGAAAGACAAGAACGTGCAGGTATTGCCGGACATCCTGTGCAACGCCGGCGGTGTGGTGGTGAGCTACTTCGAGTGGGTGCAGAGCCTGCAACAACTGTTCTGGGAAGAAGACGATGTGACGCAGCGGCTGGAGCGCATCATGGTGCGCAGTTTCCATGACGTCCACGAGCAGGCCGTCCACACGGGACATGACCTGCGCACAAGCGCGCTGGTGCTGGGCATCGGTCGTGTCGCCGAGTCCATCGAGACGCGTGGACTTTTCCCGTAATAGCTTGACAGACGTGGCGCAATTCGATAACATGCTGAGGCTCTAGCGCCGATGTAGCTCAGCTGGTAGAGCACACGACTGAAAATCGTGGGGTCGTCAGTTCAAGCCTGACCGTCGGCATGTTTATCGATATGGGTGGTGTATAATTTGCGCCACGTTCGCGGGAGTGGCTCAGTTGGTAGAGCGATTCCTTGCCAAGGAATAGGTCGCGGGTTCAAGTCCCGTCTCCCGCTTGAAGTGTCGAATGGCGAGTGTCGAAAATTCGGCATTCGCCATTTGATTTATCACGGGCCTGTAGCGCAGTTGGGAGCGCGCCTCAATCGCACTGAGGAGGTCAGGGGTTCGAATCCCCTCAGGTCCACCTACAACCGGATGCAGCGTTGCATCCGGTTTTGCGTTTTCCACAAAATGCACTGAGATGCGCGAGAGGCCGGCAGAGGGGAATCCAAAATCTCCAATCTCCGTTAACATTCGCGCCATGCACTGGATCATCGACACAGACGCCGGCGTGGATGACGCCATCGGCATCGCGCTGCCGTTCACGCAAGGTCGTTATCCTGAATTTCAGCTGTGCGCCCTCACCACTGTCGCCGGCAACGTCAGCCTCGACAAGGTGAACATCAACGTCGGCGCGGTGCTGGACATGTTGGAGAGCGACCTGCCGTTCTTTGCCGGCTGTGACCGGCCGCTGATTGCGCCGCATGAACATGCTGAGGAGTTTCACGGCGCGGATGGTCTGGGCGACGCCGGCCTCTCGCACACCGATCGCGCGCCCGAAGCGGAGCACGCTGCGCTGGCAATCATTCGACTGGCCAGGCAGCACGCCGGCGACTTCGGCGTCATCGCGCTTGGCCCGCTCACCAATATCGCGCTGGCCGCCAACCTTGACCCGCAATTGCCGCAGCGTGTGTCGAGGCTGGTGGTGATGGGCGCAGCGTGGCAGGCGCGCGGCAACCAGTCGTCCGCCGCCGAGTTCAATTTCTACGTCGACCCAGAGTCGGCGCACGTCGTCTTTGATCGCTTCCACGACGTGATCGTGCTGCCGTGGGAAGTCTCCATCGACCAGACCATGCCCTATGACCGCTTTTTTGCGCTGGGCGATGGCGCATCGAAGCGGGCGCAATTCATGCAGGCCATGTCTGGCATTGCGCAGATGTGGCGCGAGCGGATGAAGCTGCCCGGCGAGCCTTTGCCCGACCCGTTGGCGGTGGCAATTGCGCTGGATGAGCGCGTGATTGCGGCTGAAAAGCGGGCGCGGCTGAAGATTGACATTGCCCATGACGTGGGGCGCGCGCTGTCGTCGCTCGACTATCGCCACCCGCAACCGAACACACGCATGGTGACGGCGGTGGATGCCGAGCGCGCCTGGCAGATGATTGAGGCGGCATGGCGGTGATGGACACCTTAAAGGATTTACATGACAAACCAATTTGATCCCTGGACACAAGTCAAGACGATTCACGGGCTGCCGGCGGATGAGGTCATCAGCGCGCTGCAAAAGGAGATTCGGCGCGGCAATGAGGAGAATGCGGCGCTGCTGGCCTTTGAGATGCTCAGCACCAGTGAGGCGCTGGAGCGCAAGCTGTGGGATCGGCTGTGCGTGATAGGCGTGGAAGACATCGGCTTTGGCGAGGTGATGGCGCCGGCGCTGATCGATGCGCTGGAGCGCATGACGCACCGCTATCGGTATGGCGAGGGTGACCGCGCGCTGTTCGCCATTCACGCAGTGCGCTATCTCGCCACGCGCACGAAGGACCGCAGCAGCGACGAGATGCTGAATTGGTTCAAGCTGGCAGTGGAGAAAGAGAATTTGCGGCCAGAGATCCCCGACTATGCCATCGATGTGCACACCGCGCGTGGGCAGCAGATGGGTCGCGATGTGATGTTCTTCCTGAAGACCGGCGCGAAGGTCGAGCCGGAATTGGAAGGCCGCGAGATGCGTTACCGCGAGCGACTGCTGCGGCTGCTCGCATGAAACCGGTTTGCAGCCCGTCGCTATAATCTCTGAGAGGTTGCCACTGCGCGCTCTGGATACGCCAGTCGAGGCGGCCTTCAAGTGCAACACCCCCAAATTTTCCAAATATCAAGGAGAGTAGACGTGAACAAGAAGTTGATTTCGTTCTCTGCGCTGGCGATCAGCGCAAGCATGCTGCTGGCGGCGTGCGCGCCGGCGGCTACCCCCGCGCCGGCAGCTACATCTGCGCCGGCAGCGGCCGAAGCCACTGCTGCCCCGGATGCCGGCACCAAAAAGCGCGTCAAGCTGCTGCTGAACGGCACACTTGGCGACAAGTCCTTCTTCGATAGCGCCAGTCGCGGCCTCGACATGATGACCAAAGAGCTTGGCTACGAGACCAAGGTGATCGAAATGGGCTATGACCGCAACAAGTGGGAGCCTGGCCTGGAGGATGCCGCCGCCGCCGATGACTATGACATCCTGATCGCCGGCACCTTTGACATGAGCGGCTATGTGCAGAATATCGCGCCGAAATATCCAAACAAGAAATTCTGGACGTTCGACGCCGGCCCCGAATTTGACAAGTGCACCGATGGTTGCAAGAACGTCTATGCGATCTACTTCAAGCAGAACGAAGGCTCCTACCTGCTCGGCATCGCAATGGGCTATCTGTTGCAGGAAGGCAAGTTGCCAGGCATGGAAGGCAAGACCAAGCTGGGCATCGTTGGCGGCGTCGATTCTCCCGTCATCAACGACTTCATCGTTGGCTTCAAGCAGGGCTGGGTGGAAACCGGTCTGAAGGCTGATGATGTGCTGGTGCAATACGTCGGCGGCGACAACGCATACAACAACCCGGCCAAGGGCAAGGAGATTGCCAAGTCGATGTTCGATCAGGGCGCGGCCATCGTGTGGGGCGTCGCCGGCTCTTCGGGCAATGGCGTGTTCGAAGCCGCCGTTGAGGCCAAGGGCTATTCGCTCGGCGTGGACAGCGACCAGTTCCTCACCATCGCCGACCCCGCGCAGAAGGCCACCATCATCACTTCGATGTTGAAGAATGTGGATGCCGGCTTGTTCCGCGCAGCCAAACTCGACCAGGAAGGCAAGTTGAAGTATGGCGCTGCAGATAACGTCGGCGTCGTCGATGATGCCGTCGGCATTGCCGACAACGAAAACTATCAGAAGTTCGTATCCAAGGAGATTCAGGACAAGGTGAAGGCCGCCTACGAGAAGGTGAAGAGCGGCGAAGTGAAGGTTGAATCGGCGTTCAAGTAGTTTTGGCATACCTGACAGGTCCAGACGACCTGTCAGGTTTTTTTGACCCAAGGGCAACCGCATGGCTGAATCCCTGATCGAGATGCGCAATATCACCAAGATTTATCCGAATGGTGTGCGCGCAGACAATGATGTAACCTTCGAAGTGCGGAAGGGGGAGATCCACGCGCTGGTGGGGGAAAACGGCGCCGGCAAATCCACCCTGATGAAGATCTTGTATGGTCTGGAGCGGCCATCCGCCGGCCAGATTGTGCTGCGCGGTCAGCCAGTGACGATCAACACGCCGCAGGAGGCCATCGCGCTTGGCATCGGCATGGTGCACCAGAACTTCATGCTGGTGCCGTCCTTCACCATCGCCGAGAACATCGTGCTTGGCACCGAGCCGGTGAAGGGCGGCTTGATTGACCGCAAGACCGCCGGCGACCGCGTGCGGCAATTGGCCAGTCACTACGGCCTTGCCATCGACCCAGACGCGGTGGTGGATGCAGTGCCGGTGGGGATGCGGCAGCGCGTGGAAATCTTGAAGGCGCTGTATCGTGGCGCAGATGTGCTGATCCTTGACGAGCCGACCGCGGTATTGACGCCGCAGGAGACCGCTGAACTCTTCGCCGCCATCAAACAGCTCGTCATTGACGGCAAGACCGTCATCTTCATCTCGCACAAGCTGCGCGAGGTGATGCAGATCAGTGATCGCGTCAGTGTAATGCGCGATGCGAAGATGGTCGGCACGATTGACACGAAGGATGCCAGCGAACATTTGCTGGCCAGGATGATGGTGGGGCGCGAGGTGTTTTTGCAGATCGCCAAGCCGCCGGCACAGCGCGGCAAAGTCATGCTGCAGGTGCGCGACCTGGAATATGTGAGCGAGGCCGGCGTCGACATCCTCAAGCGCATCTCGTTCAACGTGTATGCCGGTGAAATCCTGGGCATTGCCGGGGTGGAAGGCAACGGTCAGACGGAGCTGGTGGAGGTGCTGACCGGTCTGCGCCCCAGCATCGGCGGCAAAATCACGCTGGATGGTGAGGACATCACGAATCACTCACCGCGCGAAACGCGCCAGGCTGGCATCGCTCATATCCCTGAAGATCGTCTGACCAATGGCGCAGCTGTCACGGCCAGCATCAGTGACAACCTGATCGTCGATCGTTACGCCAAAGAGCCGTATACGAAGGGCGGCCTGCTGAAGTTATCTGCCATCAAGCAACTCAGCGACCAGTTGATTGAACAATATGCCATTCGCACGCCCGATGGTAGCGTGGATGCCGGCGCGCTCTCTGGTGGCAACATGCAGAAGGTCGTCGTCGCGCGCGAGTTGTCATCGAACCCCAAGTTGTTGATCGCAGCGCAGCCGACGCGTGGCGTGGACATCGGCGCGACCGAGTTCATGTATGAGCAACTGGTGAAGGAGCGCAATGCCGGCATTGCCATCCTGCTGGTTTCGGCAGATCTCGCCGAAGTGATGTCGCTTTCCGACCGGCTGGCCGTGATGAAGGATGGCCAACTCACCGCCATCTTCCCCAGCGCCAAGGGTTTGACCGAAGAGGAAGTCGGTGCATACATGCTTGGCCTGAAGCAGCAAACGCAGCTGGAAATCGAGAAGAATTGGTGAACAATGACTGGAGAATTGGAGAATGCAGATTGGGGGTTGATGCGTGATTCAGCCTCATCGCTCTGATCTCAATCAGCTAAAGATGCAAACCACACTCCCCAACCCCGCATCTGGCTATGACCGCGCTGCTGAGTTGCAGCGCGTTCGGCGTGAGCGGCTGCAAACTGCGCTCATCGACCTGAGCGTGACCCTGATCACGATTCTTGTTGCGCTGCTTATTGGCTTCCTCGTGCTGCTGATCGTTGGCAAGAATCCAGTGGTGGCGTTTCAGGCGCTGCTCACGGGTCCGCTCAGCCGCATCAACCGCACCGGGCGCTGGCTGGAGGACGCGACGACGCTGATCATTCTCGGCCTGTCGGTGGCGATTCCCTTCAAGGCGCGCCAATTCAGCCTCGGCGCGGAGGGCCAACTCTACGTCGGCGCGCTGGTGTCTACCGTGATCGCCATCTACGTGCCACTGCCACCGGTGCTGGCGATTCTTGTGCCGATTGCGTGCGGCATGGCCGCCGGCTTTTTGCTCGGCCTCATCCCTGGCGCGATGAAGGCCTACCTCAACGCCAACGAGATTGTCTCGACGTTGATGATCAATGCCATCATCATTCGCGCCTACGATTACATCCTCACCTATATTCTGACTGCGCCTGGCTCACAGACGGTCACCTCTGCCGACGTGCAGGTCTTCAGCCAGTTGGCGCGCTGGAGCGACATGCTCAACCTCAGCCTGGGGCGGTTCAACATCGGCATCGTGTTTGCGTTGCTGCTGGTTGCAGGCGTATGGCTGTTGCTCAGCCGCACCCCCTTTGGCTATGAGGTGCGCATGATCGGCTCGAATGAAAAATTTGCGCGCTATGGCGGGATCGACACGAAGAAGGTCATCATGCTGTCGTTCGCCATCGGCGGCGCGATTGCTGCGGTGGCCGGCTCACATCTGGCGCTGGGTGTGCATCGCCGGCTGATCCCTGGCATCTCCTTCGGCCTCGCCTTCGAAGGGATCGTCGTGGCGTTGCTGGCGCGCAATAACCCGCTGCTCATCCCAATCACTGGCCTGTTCTATTCCTATCTGCGCGTCGGTGGCGAGATCATGGAGACACAAGCATCGGTTGGCTCGGAGATCGTGCAGGTGATTCAGGCAGTCATTATTCTGTTGATTACAGCGCAGGTGCTGGCTGATTGGATCAAGCGCCGGCGCGCGCGGCGTGTTGCATGAGGCGCGGCAAGCGCTTTGCACAAATTCAGGCTTGCGAGAGATTTGAAAAATGGAAGAAGCATTTCGCGTCATCTTCAGCGCTGCGTTCGTCGCAGCAGTGTTGCGCGTGTCCACGCCCATCGTCTTGCCGGCGCTCGGCGGGTTGATCGCGGAGCGCGCCGGCGTCACCAACATCGCGCTGGAAGGCCTCATGCTGATTGCGGCATGCACTGGGGTGCTGGTGAGCGCCTACACCAAGAACGCGTGGCTTGGGTTGATCGCCGGCGTGCTGTTGGCAACCTTGTTTTCCCTGCTGCTGGCGTTCTTTTATCTGCAACTCAAGGCTGATCTGATCCTTGCGGCCATCGCGTTGAACATCCTCGCGTCTGGCGGCACGATCTTTATCGTGTATCTGTTGATCAACGACAAGGGTTCGACGGCGTCGCTTGTCAGCGGGCAGATGCCCTTCATCGATATCCCCATCATCAAGGATATTCCAATCCTTGGGCCGATCTTGAGCGGGCAGAACTTGCTGACTTATGTGATGCTCATCGCAACTGGCCTGGTGTCGGTCTTTCTGTATCACACGCGCACTGGCACGCATTTGCGCGCGGTGGGCGAGAACCCCGATGCTGCGCGCTCAGTTGGTATCAACGTCAAGCTGCAACAGTATCTGGCATTGGGTCTGAGCGGCATATTCGCCGGCTTGGGCGGGATTTACTTGAGCATGGGTTACGTCAAATTCTTTGCGCGCGACATGACGGCGGGGCGCGGCTTCATTGCCCTGGCAGCGGTGTATCTGGGCGCAAAGCAACCTGTCGGCACATTGATCGCCGGCCTGGCGTTTGGCGCAGCTGATGCGCTCTCGATTCAATTGGGCAACTTGCAGGTGCCGACGCAGATTGTGCAGATGATCCCCTACATTGCCACGCTGGTTGCGCTGGTCGTGTATGCGCTGGTGCAGCGCCAGCGCGCGGTCAATCGCCAGCGCAAATTCCGCCAGCAACAAGCTGCCAGTGTTTGATCCAGGCATGGATGATGTCCATGTCATCGACACGGCAATCTCTTTCAATCGCTCTCAAATGACCTCACTCGAATCAAAGATTCTCGGCGGCGTATATGGGCAGGCGCTGGGCGATGCATTCTGCATGCCGGCGCTGCTCTCGCCGCAGCAGACCCGCGCGCGCTATGGCGCCATCACCGCGCTGATCGACGCGCCGGCAGATCACCCGGTTCATGCCGGCCTCACTGCCGGCAAAGTCACCGACGACACCGAGCAGGCCATGTGGCTGGCGCGCAGCATCATCGCTGAGGGCGGGGTTACGCTGCAGGGCGCGGCGCACGCCATCATCGGCTGGTATGACTTCATCGACGGCGACCACTGCATCTTCGTCGGCCCCAGCACGCGGCGCGGCGTGAGCAAAATTCGCAGCGGCATGGACTTGCGCCAAACCGGCCTGTTGGGCGACACCAACGGCAGCGCGATGCGCGTGTCAGTCGTCGGCCTTATTCATCCGGGTGACGTGGAGGGCGCAGCGCGCGATGCAGCCACCAGCGCCATTCCCACCCACAACACGAGCGTGGGTTGCGCGGCGGCGGCAGCCATCGCCGGCGCGGTTGCCTTTGCACTCAAGCCCGATGCCGACCTGCGCGGCATTCTCAGCGCGAGCATCGATGCGGCGAAGATTGGCGAACAGCTTGGCGTGTATGCACTCGGCGCATCGGTGGCGCGGCGGATCGATTTTGCGGTAAGCCTGGCGCGCGATGAGATCGGTTCGACTGATGACCGTATTCAGGCGATCTATGACCTGATCGGCACGTCGCTGGCGGCGAGTGAAGCGGTGCCGGCGGCGATGGGCGTCGTGGCGCTGGCGGAGGGCGACCCTGTGCGCGCCGCACAACTTGCCGCGCAACTCTCAGGCGATGCCGACACCATTGGCGCGATGGCGTGCGCGGTGTGCGGCGCATGGCAGGGCATCGACGCCATTCCTCACGCCATGATCGAGACACTGCGCCGCGCGAATCCTGATTATCTCTTCGATGAGATTGCCGCCGGCCTTGCCGCCATTGCGGCAGGAAATATGATGAAGCCGGAAGAGTGAGAGGGACAGGGCGCTGACAGGGTGATGGTCTTGTCAACTGCTCCCCTGCCGCCCCGTCCTCAGCCTTGAGTTTTGGACATGCCGCAATCACTGTGGTAGAAAAGCGACAAATGCGAATTGGCATCATCGGAACCGGCGGCATGGGTCGCACGCACGCGCAATCATGGCAGCACACGCCGGCAGTCATTGCCGGCTTCATGTCGCGCAGCGTCGAGCGCGGCGAGGCGATGGCGCGCGAGTTCGGCGGCAGGGCCTACACGTCCATCGAGGCCATGTTGCCCGATGTGGACGTGATTGACATTTGCACGCCGACTGCGCTGCACCGCGAGCAAACGCTGCTTGCGGCGCGGGCCGGCAAGCACGTGGTGTGCGAGAAGCCATTTGCGCAGAGTGTTGAAGATGCGCAACACATGATTGATGTATGCGCTGC